>JAHZEH010000015.1:4903-18243 GCA_019421925.1 Clostridia bacterium | reverse complement strand
GAGTTGGACAGGCTCTCCACCTCGTCCCCGGAGTTGATATGGGTGACGATGGAGTAATCCCCTGCGCTGACCGCATCCACTCCCTTTTTGAGCTTGCGGATGCTGTGCACCGTCAGGTACTCCACCAGCATGAAGGCCAGAATGATGACTACGCCCACAATAACCAGGAAGCGGGAAACGATCTCCATGATACTCTCGATCTCGGGCGTAAGAAGATCGGCGCTGATTGAGGCCACCAGGCACCGCCCGTCGTCCAGGAGCACCATAGCATACATGCGGCTGCCCGCCGCCTCCTGCGCCTGGGTAAACAGGTGCCCTCCCGGCTCGATTGTGCCCATCCGCTGCTTGAGGGCGATACGCATGGGCAGCACGTCGCCGTCAAAGCCCTTTCGGTAGCCGTCCGTGGAGACGCTCAGTTTGCCGCTCTGGCTGAGCAGGTCGAAGGGCAGGGGCGCCACCTCGCCGGGGTTGCGGGCCATGACGGTGTGGGTCTGGCTGAACACCGCCTCTGTCTCCTCCTCCCCCAGGGACTCAATGGCGGATACCATGACCTGGGCGCTGCTGAGGATGCGGCCGTAGTACTGGTCGGCGAGGGTGGATTCCAGGCTGGGGGTGATGATGAAGTTGATAAGGATATAGAGCATGCCCACAATACTGATAACGATAAGAATGGCCTGGCGCACCATGATGGAGATGCGCATTTTGAAGAAGGCCACATAGGCATCGAAGATCAGGATGGTGAGAAGGATCACGCCCACGGCAATGGCGGCCACCCACAGGATGGAGTAGTTGAAGCCCCCCGTCCCCTGGACGTTGATGCGCTCCATAAAGGTCGCGCCGCCAGCGTAGACCGCGAGTCCGCCGTCGTTCAGCAGGCCGGCCACCCGGCCGCCGCTGGTGACGAATATGCTCTCAAAGCTGCCCATCTTCACCTGGCCGGCCTGGGAGACAACATTGGAGCCCCGGGCGAAAACCCGGACGTTTGACAGGTTGGCGTCCACCTGATAGATATCTTTGGCGGCGGCGTCATAGACGTAGAGGCCCTCGCCCCCGCCCCAGATCTGGTCGGTGACCACGCCCTGTCCCACGGTATTCATATGGCTGCCCAGGCCGTCGTAGAGGATGAGTTTGCCGTCCTCCCCGGCCAGCACAACCGCTTCCCCATCCAGGGGCAGGAACTTGGTGAAATTCTCGGCTACGGTATAGCTCTTGGTCATCTGGGCCACCTCATAGCGGCCCTTCTCAAGGGTATACAGCTCCACCTGGTTGCCTTTGCTCAGGGCGAAATAGATGTTTTCCCCGTCCTCGCTGACGCCCGAGAAGCGGCTGCCCGTCCCGTACACGTCCATGACCATCTGCTCGCAGGGCAGGTTGAGAGCCTGCACCGCATAAGCGCCGTCCTCATAGAACACGTGCATGGAAATGGCGCTCGCCTTCTCGCTCGCCCTGTCGTATTCCACCGTGGCGGCCAGTATATTGCTGTTGCCCGCCACGTAAAGACCGGCGATCATATAGCGGGAGGCGTCGGTGATGACGGGCAGCTCCTTCTCCAGGAAGACGTTGCCCGCGTCGTCCATGCCGACGACAACATTCTTGCCATCCGTCTCTTTGACGTAATAGATATTTCCTTTTACGTCAACACATACCGCGCCGGCAGTCTGGTCGTCCAGCCCGCCGCCTTCAGACAGCACGCCGGTGACGGCGTCCCCGAACAGGGCGGTTGCGCACACCGTCACGAGCAAAAGAATGACCAGAAAGGATATCAGCTTTTTCACTCAATCACCATCCCAACAACAAGATTCCGGCTATGCCTCGAAGGGTTCTTCCTCCCGCTTGCGCCTCCGCTTTTTGGGGGGCTTCCGGGGCTCCCGGCCCATGCGGGCCAGTTTTTCCTGATAGCGTTTCTTGTAGGAGCGGGCCCTGCGGAACCGCTTGCACTTGAACTTGAAAGCGGTCAGGAAGGCCATGACGCCGCTCTTCTCGAGCTGACCCCGCTCCTCCTCCATAGCCTCCCCCGCCTCCCGCCAGGCGGAGTAGGCCTGGGTGGGCGAAGCGTAGGCGCCCAGACGCAATTCGTCCAAAAAGTCCAATTCAGAAGGCACGGAATAGAACCTTCTGCGAAGGACCAGCTCACTCATGTCCGAGATGGCGTCCATCTGGTCCGTCTGGCCCCCGATGCGCTCGGGCGGGGCCATAAGATTAAAATACAGATGCCGGCTCTGTACGTCGATGAGCACGTTGTCGGTTGAGATGGCGGCGCTGAGCACCACGGGCGGCAGGCTGGAGAGCACCAGCGCCCCGTGGAGCAGCTCCTCCTCAATGTGCACGCGGAACTCGTCGCTGAACTTTGTCTTGGGCCCGAACACCTGCGCCAGTTTGCTTCCGCCCCGGTAGCGGAAGGCCACATTCAGAGCGCCGTACTCGGTAAAGACGTCGGCCAGGTCGGAAAAACCGCACCTCTGCACCTCGTAAAACACGGGGATGAGCCGCCGGATGTCCTCGCCCCTGCGGTACCGGTTGACGACCACCTGCCTGCGGGCCCCATCCTCAATGTCAATGGCGAGGAAGGCCTGGTAGTCCTCCCGGTCGACAAAATATCCTATGATTTTGTACTTGCCTTCCTTCGCCAGATTGGTCATTGCTTATTCCTCAACAATCACAAAGGTAGAGATTTTGCACTCCGGATCGGCCGTGCTCTGCACCACGATCTCATAGGTGCCTCGGGTGGCCGGGGCCTGGTAGAGGCCGTTCCTGTCGATACTGCCGCCGTCAGTGTCCTTGACCGACCAGAGAACCCCCCTGTCCTCCGTTCCGGAGACGATAGCCTTGAGGCGCAGGCGCTCCCGCACCCGCACCCGTTGGATCTCAGGCAGCACCTTGATGCTGACCTGATTTTTGCGCTTGAAGTCGTCCACATCCCTCGCCGCTTTGGAGGCAAAATAGCGCACCCGGATGCTGGTGCCCTCCACGTTGTCCAGAAGCCAGACCCCCACTTTGAAGGTGCCCCGCTCGGGATAGAGGATGGCGCCGGTCTGGACCTGGGGCACGGCTTTGTTGCCGTTCTTCCCCCGGAAGACCTCGCAGTTGCCATAGTACAGTCTCGGCTGCTCCTCCTCCTGGAACTCCACAGACAGAGTGATATTGACGTTGCCCGGCCCCAGGTTGTGGGGCACCTCCTCCGAGAAGTAGCGGGCGTTGACCCGCAGACCGCCGGTCAGAGGGATATCGACGATGCCCGAGGAGGTGGCGTAGTCATAGGCCTCGGTGGAGGGGATGCCGAACTTGAAATTGAGGGTGCCGGTGGCGCCGTTGTAGTCGGCATAGGCCTCGGGTTTCTGCCAGTATTTGAGGGTGCGCACCTCGCTCGTGACATTGAGCACGCCGGAGCCGCCCATACCGCCGCCCTCGCCGCCCACATGGAGCCGCTGGCCGAAAGGCAGGGGCTGTACCTTGCGGATGATGGAGGCCGCTCCCATGGGGATGAGGTCCAGTTTGGCCAAGTAGATGGGCAGGTCGCTCCCCTTCATGCGGCGCTCGAAGGTATCCCGCCGCTCGAGATAGGCGTCGCAGTCCTCTTTGGACCGGGCGATGAATATCTCATCCTCCACAGTGACGGAGGTGCCGTCGTTGAGGTCCCCCATGCGCAGGTCAAACTGCACGGGGGTCACAGCGAAGCGGGCGGTCATGTCCGCCAGGGAGGCGGCCCGCACCTTGAACTGCTTGGTATAAAGTTCGCCGCTCTCCCCGGCTCCCTCAGTGAAGGAGAGCTGAATGCGTTTTTCCCCCGACAGGCTCACCGCACAGTCGGACTCAAAGGAGATGTCGAAGGAGAGGGGCTCGCTGTCTGCGCTTTTGAGCACCCGGCACTCCAGGATAAACTCCTCCCCCGCGGGAGCGCACACCGGGACGGACAGCGCCACCCGCACGCCGTTGGCGCTGTAAAGCAGGGTAGTGGCGCACCGGCCTGTGACGTCCAGGATGGAGGCCACGTCCGGCTCCGCCGTCTCGAGGGCGAGGGCGTATGTCTCGATGAATTTGTTATTTTGGATGCTCTGGCTGGCGTCTGCGCCCACAGCATTGACCTTTTCTGCCTCCTGCTCGCTGAAGCGGATGCTGAGGAAGGCCTCGGTCCTGCCCATGAGGGCCCCGTAACCGTCGATCATCTGGAGCTTTTTGATGATGGGGGATTCCACTACGATCTCGCGCCCCGCGTAGTCCAGCGCCAGTCCGCTCTCAATCATGAGGGTGACATCGTCGCTGCGCTGCACGGACAGGCCGCACACCACGCCCGTGCCCGTCACAGCCCGGTTGAGGATGCGCCGCTTGTTGTTCATGTAGGTCTGCTCCACCTCAAAATCGCGGACGGTGAGCAGCTTTCCATAAAAATACCGGTTCCTCTCCAGCGGGAAGACATTTTGGTTTTTCAATGGTTTTCCCCTCCAATCATCGTGTCGTAATGAATCGATATGCTTTCGTCAATCGCTACGGGCGTGTAACCGGAAATGACGGAGTTCACGCCGAGATAGGTGTGCCAATCCAGGTATACGCTCTGCTTGAGCAGGATGAGATCGGCGTCCACGTGGGCAGGGATGGCCTTGCGCAGCCTCTCGAGAAAGGCGTCGGCCTCTGCCCTGCTTTTGAAGGTTTTCTCCTCCATCAGCACAAAGAACTTATACGGGTTATCTCCATAGAGGCGGCTGTAGAGCTCTTTGTCCTTGCCCCGCCGGATATTCTCGCGCACCGTGAAGTGCTCCACGAGGATGGGGGTGTGCCCCGTCCAGCGCTCGATCATGCGCCGGATGCCCGCAGGGGTCTGGGCGAACTGATACTCCTCCATCGCCCCCGCGATGGCCCTGCGGATTCCCTCATCGTCCAGCCCGGCGGTGTCAACGCACACCCAGGAGGCGATAAAGCGCAGCATGTCGCCGCTCGCCCGTTCGAAGTCGAACTGCCTGCTGACCGAGTAGATATCCTCCTCCAGGTCGAGCACCATGCTGTTAAAGATGGAAAGGAAACGGGTGGTAAAGCTCTCGGTTCCGCTGCTGCGGTAGATGGAGGGCAGATAGTCCACCATATGGTCTCCCGTATATTGCAGGCGCAGGGCGTCCAGCCTGGGTCTTTCCTCACCCGTTGCCAATACTTCAATTTTAACCCATAAATAGCGTCCCTGGCAATTGAGCAGAGCATCCTGGCCCCCATTATTTTTCCTGGAGAAGAGGCCGTCGAGCCTCCCTCCCTTGACGGTGGGGGATACATAGGGGTCGGCCAGATATGCGTCGATGTCCTCCTCGTCGTCGTCCAGCCGTTTCCAGTTGGAGGAGTAAGCGTAAACAGAGACCAGCGTGTCTTTGGGGAACTCCCCCTCCAACAGCACCCGCCCCCAGATGAAGTCGCTCTCCCCGCTGTCGATCGAGTGGGAGTAATACGTCCCCCCCGCGACGCTCCGCCCGCCTGAGAGGACCAGGCTGTTCCCCTGCACGGAGAGGCCGCAGAGCAGTCCCCTGCTCCAGTCCCGCGCCCGGTTGATGGTTATAAAGCTGCGTTTTTGCATGTGCTTCACCTCACTGCCTGAAAATGTGAACCTCCAGAGCGCTCAAATAGGCGATGGCGTGCCGGGGGATGACGACGTCCCCGTGTTTATTGACCCGGCAGCCGGCCACGGTGGAACCCAGGGTGCAGCCCGCAACCCCCAGGACGCTCCCGGCCCCGCCCACCGCGCCGATGACGGCGCTCTCCTGGACGGGCCGGCCCACCTGCTCCCCCCGGGCGACGGCAAAGAACTTGTCAAGTGCCCGGCGCACCTCCTCCTTGACCAGTTCCTCACGCTCCCGGGCGATGACGTCCACCCGGACGGAGACGCCCACATACACCGGCGGGATGACCCGCACCTCGGTGCAGATGGGGCGGTATTTCTCCACCTGCTGTCGGACGCAGCCCAAAAAGCGCTCATCCGGCATGGGGAAGGGCCTGCCGCTGTAAGGCAGAACCACCAGCGTGAGCATGGCGGGCGTACGCTCGGCCAGATTGCTCTGAGGGTTATAGAGAGGGATAGCCCGGGCGACCGCCACCCGGCGGCCGGGCGTAGCCTTGGCGATATTCTCGTAGTCCTCCTCCGTCGCGGCCCGGCTGGTGGAGGTCCATATCTCCTGCATGCGCAGCACCGCGCCGTCCACGCTCTCCCGGTCCCTGCCGGGGACGACGTGCAGGGCGCTGCCCGCCTCCTCCCGCCGCTCCTCATCGGAACCGTAGGGTGGGAGCATCAGCTCCCGCCCGGGCCTCAGCCCGGCGCAATACAGGTTCTGGCCCAGGGGCAGCGCCCCATCCTCCCCTTTCGTGAGGGAGAAGGCCGCCACATAGATGGCTTCCCGCCCCTGTTCGGGCGCCGCGCCCTCCACGTTGTCCCCGAAACGGAGCACGCCCTCCTCCCCATCGCAGGTATAGACCGGATCCATGGGGCCGGCCCCCTCCAGGCAATCGGTATACCGCCAGTCCAGATAGCGCCAGTCATCCCGCCCTGTGCAGGAGAGGCACATCACCTTCAGGCGGCTGACATCCGGCTCCTCTCCATAGTTGAACAGGCGCAGGGTCTGACCGGGCAGGCCGGCGGCATCCTGCCGCATGGCCTCTTTAAAGGAGCGCAGATAGCATACGATTCGAACGTTGGGCTGCCCGTCGGCTTTAAGGCTGGGCGGCTGGAAGGAAACCCGCCGCAGCGGGAGCTCCTCCCCCTGCAGGACGCTCTGGAACTGCTCGAGCCTGAGCCAGCCCTTCCCATCCCGCACAAAGACGTCAACGTCCCCCTCCACCGCCAGGCGGGTCCTGAGGGAGAAATCCCCCTGCTCCCCCTCCTGAAGGGTGAACTCATGGACCTCGCTGCAGGTAGTCCGCTGGGTAATCTCGGCGAAGTCAGCCGTTACGGAGAGCAGGGCGGGCGCCTCCTCGCAGCCCGCCTCCGGGATACTCAGAACCACATAGCACCGCTGGGGAAGTCCCTTGCCCCCATCGGTTACGGGCACGCCGCCCGGGCAGCGCAGGACGAGCTTGCCTGAATGGGAGAGGGCGGCTGTCTCGTCCAGTACGATCTCCAGCTCCCTCCTCTCCGCCCCGTGCATCGCCTCAAATGCGATGGCTCGGGGCAGCGGGCTGTCCTTGGCAAAGGGATTGCGGGCAACGGGGTAGTCCTGAGCGATTTCTATCCAAAGGCGGAGCTCCTCCCGCTCCTGTGCGCCCGAAAAACCCAGATAGAGGGCTTCCCCCTCCTCCCTGCCCCGCAGGGAGATGGGCACCTCGCCCCCCTGGAGCAGAGCGGTGATCTCATGGAGCTCCCCCTGCCGCTCAAAATAGGCCTCCTCCATGTGGACGGCGCTCCCGTCCAGGGCCTCCTCCAGTTCAAAGGGTACGCCGCCCTCCGAGTGGAAGATCGTCCCCTCGCACAGCCTCCTGCCCTTCATGGAGGGGGCCAGGGCGACGGCTGCTCTGGCCGGGCGGGCGCTGAAGGGCCTGACGCCCAGGAGCTTCAAAAACATGCGCCTGTTTCGGTCCGTGATCTGGTTCAGATGGTACTGCTGCATCTGCTTATACCAGGCAAAGAGCTCGATCAGCGTGATGCCGGGGTCATGCTCGTTGAAATCCGTCCACTCCGGGTACAGATAGGGAATGCGGTTGACCGCATTCTCCACGATATCGTCAAACCTCTGGTCGTCCAGTTCCGGCACGTTCAACATGGCGATTGTCTCCTCTCCGCACTCCCTTACATGCGCACACGGTGCGCGCCGTTTTTGACCACGGCGAACGGAAGCGCATTTTTACCATCCAGGTGGACCAGCTTAAACTGGTTGTTCTCATAGTAACTGCCCTCGATCATCACCTCGCGCACCGCGGTCACGTGGGCGATATGCTTGAGAGCGGCGTAGTATTCCGCCGGGCCGGGAATCACACCGATGCCCCGCTTGCTTCCGCCGCCAAGGGCGGGGTTGACGCAGCGTTCAATGACGCCGAGCACCTCCCGCTCCACGTCGGCGGTGTTGTCGTAGGAGTCCAGGTCCACGCTCACCGTCACGTTGACCGTGACCACCATAGCGGGGACCACATACAGCTTGCCGCCCGCCACGGGCATGCAGTCGCAGCAGCTCCTCAGCATCCGCTCCACACGGCGGCAGAGCTGACGGGAATAGTCCCTGTCCTCATGGCCCGCGGCCATGACCACCACGGCGACCGCGCCGTTCTCCTCCTCCCCCGCGCTGTTGGTGTGGGGGAAACAGCGCACGTCCGCGGCCTCGCTGAAGCGCTCCCGGACGATATCCTCATAGTCTCCGGCGCTCACGGCACGATAGCGGTGGCGCACCCTGCGGGGGCCCAGGCTCTCCACCGTCTTGACGGACTGGACGTCGTTGCCCCCGCAGGCGGGGGTGAAGCCCTGGACCGACACGATGTTGGCAATGGATCCCACCAGGTTCTGGATTCCGCCGGCGGGCACATTGCCCCGGCTTCCCCCGCCTGTGGTATAGCGCACCGTGATGCTGTCCCCGCCCACGCTGGGCACCTTTCCCCTGCGGCCGTCGCCGAAGGAGAGCGCCCCCTCAATGGGGTCGAGGACATAGTGCCGGTCCCGGGGGCCGGAGCGGCCAAAGGAGGGGACCTGCTCCCATCTTACGTAAAAGGCGCTGATCTGGTCGTCGGAATCATACCGCGCCCGCACCCTGTCCGGGTACTCCTCCAGCAACTCCGACCGCTCGGCCGCAGAGATGTCCGAAAACTCGTTGATCCACACTTCGCAGGAGAGGACGGGCCGGGCGTTCAGGAAGACCCGCCGCTCCGCCTCATAGATATCCGAGGGGAATACCTCCTCGGGCTCCCGGCGGGTCTGCACCACCCGCACGGCGTTGGGAAGGATGGCGCGCAGGCAGGGGGAGACGGGATTTTCCGTGAAGCGGCGGGCCACATCCAGAACCCGCAGCCAATACCCCTCCCGGCCAAAGAACACGCCTCTGGCCGCCGGATCGCTCATGAAGAGGCCCACCGTCCCGCCCCCGGTCATGGAGGCGGTCGTGTCCACGGTCCGGAGCTTTTCAAAGCTGCTGCCCGTCCAGACCTGGTACTCGATCTCATGGCGGCCCCCCACCTGTCCCTCCACATCCAGGTAGAGGTTGACGGGATACCCCATGAAGGGCTGGTCAAAACCCAGATACAGGCAGGGCACCTCGGGCGGGAGGGGGCGGTAGAGGAGCAGGCCCAGGGAATCTGTCTGGGCGGCGTCCTCAATTCTGACAGTCTCGCAGTTGTTGGTGGCCTCGGCATAGTCCACCGGCAGCAGGTCGCCGTATTCATAGGTGAGCCTGGCATCCTGGATAAAGGGGAGCAGCCTGTCGCCGATGGTGCTGAAGCTGTTCTCCACAAAGGCAACGCGGGCCCTGATCCAGTAATTCTCTTTGGCGTTGATCTCCACAGGCGACATGTCGTCCGGGCAGAGGAAAGTCACCGACATCCCTCCGTCCTTCTCACAGCTGAAGGGATTGGCATCTCCGCCCACCGGCAGTCTGCGCCAGCCGATGCCGTTCCAATATTCCCACACGATGTCCGAGATAAATATCTTGGGCACGGTGACCATTTTCTCGTTCTTGTCAATGATGAATTTGTTGAATTGATATTGTTCCTCCGGGGTGAGCTGCTGCACCAGGATGGTTTTCATCTCCAGGGACAGCTTGACCCGGGCTTTCTTCTTGCTCAAAATCTCCGAGGAGCTGATGTAGAAGCAGTCATACCCCACAGGCGCGCGGCCAAAGCAGTATCCGCCGATGGGCAGCTCGATGGGCGCGTCGTTGAAATACAGCTCGTCGGGCGGGAGGCCCTCCTCATTCAGGAGGGCAGTGCGCAGGGCGATGGAGCGGGCGATAATATCCGCCTGGTTCTCCCCGCCGGACATGGTGCAGCGCAGGATGCGGGCTCCCTCCCCGCTCATCGGGGCGATCTCGCCCTCCCGGCGCTTTTCCAGAAGGATATGGCTATTCTCCACGGCGACGCCGTCAAAGGCCCGCCAGTCTCTGCCGTCGTAGTACTCCCAGACGGCGAACTCCCCGTCCGCCAGGCGGTGGGCCGTCTCTCCGGTCAGGGAGGAGACCGCATTTTGAATGAAGAGCTCCACCTTGCAGGGCTGGCGCAGAGCCAGGGCGGCCTGCTCGCCCACGCAGAAAGCGTGCTTTTGAATGCTGTTCCCCGGCCGGGCCTCAAAAATCTCCACCGGCTCGCCCTGGAGGGCAATGGGCTCGATGCAGTCCTTGGCCGCATCCACCAGCAGAAGCTCTGTCAGCTGCGCTGCGGTGGCGTCGAAGGACTCGACCGTCTCAAAAATGACGTCCTCCCCCTGGCCGTCCGGGTCGTCCGCATAGACCTGGGTGCCCCGGCGCACGAGCACGCCCCGCTCCCTCTGGGCATTGGCCTCGAACTGCACATAGGCCGTCGATGGGGTGGCCGGGTTGCGCCGCACATCCAGCATATTGAGGAATTCGATATAGTTTTTGTAGGGGACCCGGTTGAAGCGGTCTACCGTCTCAAAAAACATCTCGCCAAAGAGCTGCGCCAAAGCGCCGCCCGCGTCCATGTCCTGCGGGTCATAGCGCCACTCGGGGGCGTAGGACTTGGCTTTCTCCCGGATATCCTCCAGGATCCCAGGCAGTCCCCTGCGGTCGAGCACGGGCAAATTTTTCATGCTTCAATCCCCTCCAGCATATAGAACGGGTAAACCAGGTTAAAGTAGTTGTTGGTGTTGCGCACCCTGTAACTGATGCGGATGACAGCCGAGGTCTTGTCTCCGCCCTCCATCTTGGCGCTCACCTCCACCTCCTCAATGCGGGGCTCCCAGCGGATGAGCGCGTCGGTGATCTCGCCGGTGACGGAGAGAGCGAAGTCCTGGGAGTCGGACTCGAATACGTAGTCCATGGTCCGGCTGCCGAACTGGGGGCGCATGACGCGCTCGCCCAAATAGGTCCTGATAATGATGGAGATGGACTGCTTGATATCCTCCTCATGGGAGACCATGGCGATCTTGCCGGTCTTTGGGTCGACGCTCAGCGGGAAGCTCCAGCCACGGCCCAGAAAATCTTTGCTGCTCATAGGGTTATGCACCGCCTTTCCCGCCTTCGTTCCGGCTAGTTGATTTTGACCATGGAGCCCTTGACATTCGTGATACCGCTGGACTCCACAGTCATCTGGCCGTTGGCCTTGATGCCAAACTGCCCGCTGGCCTCCTGGGCCACCTGGGCGCTCTTGACCTGAATCTTGGTGTTGCTCTCAATTTTGACGTTTCCCCCCTGGCCGTCGAGAATCAGCTTGGCCCCCGAACCGGCCTCCAGGGTGATCTTGCCTGCCGTGTGCAGTGTGGCCTCCCCCTTTTCCAGCCCCAGCTCCAGGTAATTTTTCTTGCCCTTGTCCTGAAGGGAGATGGTTTTGCCCCCGTCGTCGAGGGAGAGGACGCTGCCCGCTTTGGTGGTGATGGTGATCTTCTCCTTGCCCGAGGTGTCGTCCAGCAAAATCTCCGTCCCGGCCGGGGTCTTAATGGAGCGGATCTCATTTTTGCCGTCCTGATAGGAGTAGGGGGGCTTGGACTTTGCGTTCCATACGCATCCCAGCACAACAGGGCAGTGGGCGTCCCCCTCGAGATATCCCAGCACGACAATATCCCCGACGCAGGGGAAGAACACGCCGCCCGCGCCGTTGCCCGACATGAAGGAACACACATAGGCCCAGTCCGTCTCCTTGACGTCCTCATCCTTGGTGATGGGCTTGCAGCGCACCCGGTTGAGGTTCTCCGGGTCCTTGATGTTGGTCACCTCGGCCAGCGTCAGGCCGGGTCGGGGAGCTAGGGCGGTCATGCTGCTCTGGTTCTGCTGCAGGATCTCCATGATACTCAATTGGTCCAGGCTCCCTTCACTTCAAAATAGGTGACGTACCCGTTGCTGCCAAAGCTGTGGGTGACGCGGGTGAGGAAATAGGTCCCGTTTGTCTTGCTGTCCATGCCGGAGAGCTTGATATAGCGGCCCGGGTAGAGCTCGGGCAGACCGATGCACATACCCCTGCCCGACACGAGCATCACTGCGTACTCGTTCATGATGGACTGGGCGATCTTTTTGAGCGAGGCCGCATCCTCTGCAATGGGATCCATGGCGTCCATTTTATAGTCCTTGATCTTGGGCATGAGATCCAGCGCGGAGTTCTTGCCCGTCTTGCCGATGGAGCACTTGGTGACCTCGCCCTCAATGGGTTCCATTTTGTCGTTCTTGCCCGTAACCTTGACCCCGCCGATCTGATGACTCAGGTCGATGGCCTTGGAAAAGCTCATCAGGCTCTCGCCATAGGTCAGCTCAACAATGGGGGCGGTCGTCTTGAGCAGGTCCTTGATGATGACCTCGCCGTGGATGATGGCGAAGGTGTAACCCTCGCGCCGGGCGAGAAAGTTCAGAAACTCGTTGTTGCTGCGGTTGAACTGGTTGAAATGTATTTTGGTATTGGAGAACCGGCCGATGTTGGAGCCCGATTTGGCAAAGCCGTTGACCGTGCACAGGGAGACCAGCTCCTTGACCACCTGGTTTGCGTCCTGGTTTTCAAAGCCGCTCACCTGCTTGCCCAGATTGAGCAGGGTGGACGAATCGATGCCGGAAACGGTGATATAGGCCCCATCCGAGGAAAAATCGGTGCTCACATACTGGATATAGCCCACAAACAGGCAGGACTTGGTGGAATAGCCCCCGTTGATGCCGATCTTCTTGCCCATCTCCAGAGTCTCCAGAGCGCTCTCGGTGAACTTGTGGTTCTTGAGGTCATACATACCCGCCACGGTGAACTGGCACTGGCTGGCCTCGCTGACCATGGAGCGCAGCCCCACCGTCACGGGGATATTGATCTGCAGGTTCATGATCGCAAATTTATCCAGGGGCAGCTTCTTCCCGTCCACCTCGATTTCAAAGCCCGGCGCCACGAAGTTCTTGTGCTTGGCCTCCAGCATTTTAAAGGTATATTTCGTTGTCGAGCTGAAGCTCAAACCGGTTCACCTCCGCAATCAAAGCCACGCCGGAATCTTGATGGTCTCGCCGGTCTTGAGCAGCCTTGGATTCTCAATATGGTTGGCCCTGGCGATCTCCCGCCACATCTCGTTGTCCCCGTACTCCTTCTCAGCGATGGCCGTCAGGGTGTCCCCCTCGCTGATGACCTTAAACTTGGTGCGGTCCGGGGAGTTGAGGGGGGATTGGGTCTTCTGTTCCTTGATGGTCTTATAGGCTTTGAAGGTCACGTCCAGCCGGGCGCGCACCGGCGTGCCCAGGAAGTTGAACTTCAAAAACTGCTGGGAG
>JAHZEH010000015.1:0-4893 GCA_019421925.1 Clostridia bacterium | reverse complement strand
ACGAGAGGCGGGGCGTGCCGGTCTCCGGCCACCTCCATGAGCTTGTATATCTTCTTGGTGTAGTCACGCACATCCAGCTTGCCGATCTCAGGCAGCAGGCTGGTGGCGGCAAAGGTCACGGAATCCGTCAGGGAGCCCGTACCCAGACCTGCGGTGAAGGTGTCAAAGAACAGGTTCATGCGCAGGGTCTCCGCTGTGCCGTTGATAAACTGCAGGATGGGGGAATCCAAGCCGAGCACAGGGTACTCCGCGTAGTTCACCGCCCGCTCAATGGCGTATTCATTGGGATTGAAGAGCACCGTTATGGGCTTGGGTGTCCGCGGGGGCGGATCAATCTGGGTGATCTTCGCTTTTTTGAGCAGCAGGGCCTCAATCACGCGGCCTCACCTCCTAAATTCACTGGTCCTACAGGCCGAAACGCCTTTTCTCAGCCAACAGCCTGTTCTCAATCTTGTTGTAAATCTTGTCGGCCATGCGGTTGAGCTCCGCTTCGGTGTTCGCGTTCATGGCCGTCTGTTTTTGGATTTCCTGATAGCTCTTGAGGGGTACGTTCAGCGTCTTGGGCTTTTGCACCTGCTGAGAGAGCAGCTTCTCGGTCACATCCCCCTCCCGCTCCTTATAGGACATCTCGGGGGGCACGTAGCGGGGCACCCTCGGACTGGCCACCCTGCCGAGATTGGCGGGGCGGAACGCCGCGCCCTCCGGCCTCCCGGCGTTGGCCTAGCGCTTTCGCCAGGCCGTGCGGTTTACGGCCTCCAGGGCATTGTCCACCGTCTTGTTCTGGCCCGCCAGGGCGTCCCCGCCCGTGCCTGGCGCTGTCCCCCGCCGGTCTCCGTCCCCCGCCTACCGCGTTGAGCCGTACCTGCTCGGCTGAATCCAAGGCGGCAAGCTGGTCAGGAGAATAGCTGTCCCTAGGGATATCCTTCCAGCCCATATCGTTCCAGTCCTGGCCGCCAATGGCCTGATAGGACTGGCCGTACTGGTTCATGGTGGCGGGCGGGACGAACATCACCGTCTCCGCCGGGCTGAACACCTTGCGCATGCCCCCTTTGGGCTCCTTGCCCGAGAGCATCTCCATGATGGAGGGAGGGGCCTCCTCCTCCTGGCCCAGGAAGGAAATTCTGCTCCGCCTGAGCACCTCCTCCGCTCCGGTCATCCGGCTGCGGGACGGGGCCCGGCTGGCGGATTTTTCCGCCTGGAGGGCGTTTTTCAGGATTCTCCCTGCAAAACGGCCCAGCATGTTCTCATCCATCCCCTGGGCCGCCGGGCTGCCCTCCGGTTCGCTGCGGTACTCCAGCGGGACGGCCCCGCCCCGCTGCCGCATCTCCTCCGCCCGGGAGAGCTGGGCCGCCCCGTAGGCCGTGCCGCCCTCTCCCTGATCCAAAGGACCGCTGCGCAGCTTTTCCACAGATTGGGCCAGTCTGCCCATGGTTTGAGCTGTGCGGGCCTGCTGGGCGCTCTCCCGTCCGGCCGCCCTCTCCAGGGCGTCCATCTGGGCGTTCCAGAAGTCCGCTTCGCTCTGTCCTGCCTGGGCCGGCGCCTGGGGCCTGGCCCTGTCTCCCGCAGTCCCCTCCTCCAGCAGCGCCAGCTCGGACATCCCGCCCCGGGCCGCCATGAGGGCCGCGCCGCTCAGCGTCCGCTCGCCGTACTGTCCAGCTATCCCGCGGGAGGCGTCTTCCGCCCCGCCTGCGTAATTGGAGCCGGGGGAGCGGGAGAACGCCTCCCCCTTCCTGTCCAGGGTCCAACCCCGCATGGAACGGGACACAATCCGGCCAGCCGCCGGACCCGCGGGTCCGATTCCTTCCGCGGGAATACCCGTGGGACGGCCATCGCCCGTCTGCTGAGTGTTCACCAAGGATGCATCCGGCCGGGTCTCCCCCCTGGGGGCCTGTGCCGTCTCGTTCCGCCGGGCCCATCCCCTATGCGCCTCCTCGCCGCCTGCGAGGGGAAGCATCTTTTCCAAATTGCGGGAGAGGCGCGCCATTGCACCGGCCATCGCCCGCCTGTCCGCCGCACGCAGAATATGGGCCGTCAGGTCGCGGGGAGCGGCTTCCGTCTGTCCGGCGGACATAAGGTTTCCGCTCTCCTCCTGGAGCAGGGCCAGCTCGGGGCCCTGGCCCCGGGCCAGCATCTCCATGCTCCCGGTGAAGGGGGCTGCGCCGTACCGCCCGACCGCTCCGGCGGGCCCGCCCGCCGCTGGCTGCACGCTCGCTGCTGGAATGCCCGTGGGACGGCCATAGCCTATCCGGTTGGCCGGGAGGCCCCTTTCGGCCCGGCCCGCGCCCTCCGTCCCCGAAGGATTCGCTGGCGATGCGCTCAGCCAGTTTTTCCCCCTGGGGGCCTGTGCCGTCTCGTTCCGCCGGGCCCATCCCCTATATGCCTCCTCGCCGCCTGCGGGGGGAAGCATCTTATCCAGATTGCGGGAGAGACGCGACAGTACGCTTCCCGTCGTTCGCCTGTCCGCCGCACGCAGAATATGGACCGTCAGGTCGCGGGGGACGGCTTCCGTCTGTCCGGCGGGCACATGATCTCCGATCCCCCGGCCGCTCTCCCCCTGGAGCAGAGCCAGCTCGGGGCTCTGGCCCCGGGCCAGCATCTCCATGCTCCCGGTGAGAGGGGCCGCTCCGTATTGTCCCATCACGTCCGCCGCTGGCTGCACGCCCGCTGCGGAAATACCCTCCGGGCGGCCATAGCCTATCCGGTTGGCCGGGAAAACCCTTTCAGTTCGATCCGCGCCGTCCATCCCCAAAGGATTCGCCGGCGATACGCTCAGCCAGTTTTTCCCCCTGGGAGACTGTGCAGGCCCATTCCGCCGGGTCCATTCTCTGTGTGCGCTGTCCCCGCTCACGGGGGGAAGCATCTTATCCAGATTGCGGGAGAGGCGGAGCAGCACTTGGCCCGCCCCGGGTCTCCCCGCAGTCCCTGTCAAACGATCAATAGCGCGCTCCTGAGCCCGCCAGAGGGCGGAAAATCCGCCGTCCGGTCCCATTTGTTCGGGTTGGATTCCCGCTTCTTCCAGGAGGGCCAGCTCCGGGGCGCTGCCGTAGGCCGCCATGCGCCGCGCCCCTTCCAGGGGAACCGCGCCGTATGTACCCGCCGTCAGCGAGGCCGCCTGTCCCTTTGTTCCCAGAGGGAATGGAGCGTGCGGCGCTCCCCCTTCCGGCGAACCTGCCGCGGAAACTCCTGCCGCCTCTGCGCCCCGCCCGGCCTCCGCCGGAATATTTCTCTCCCGAGGTGCTGGGGTAGTTTCCACAGGAGACGCCCCTGCTTCATCTCTTCCAGCCCGCAGGGTGTCAGGCAGGGCAGTCCGTCCTCTATATGGGACAGTGCCGCTCATGCCCGTCCCCTGATCCCCGGCGTGCGTCCCGCTCGGGCCGGCGCCGCTGCCGGCGAAACCCCCGGGACTGCGAAGAGACACGGAACCGAGCATCCTGTCCAGTCCTCTGGTCAGTCTTACCAGTACGCCGCCCAGGGCCGCGCGCCTGACGGCCGCCGCCACTGCGGCCTGCCCCTCCTCCGGACTGTCTGCCCGAGGATACCCGGCCGGTTGGTTCTGTTCCGCCGGAACCTCCTGCAGCAGAGCCAGCTCCGGCCCTCTGCCCCGCTCCCGCATGGCTTGGGCGCCATCCGCAGGTTGGAGGCCGTAGAGGCCTGTCTGCAAGTAGTTCCCCCCGCTGTCCGCGGGCGCGTCCCTCCTGCCCTCCCCGGTTTCCGTCCCTTCCGGCGGCAGAGAAATGATCCTGCTGCGCCTCCGGGCGACAGGGGTCTCCACTCCCAACATTCTGCCCAGGCCCCGGGCAGGGCTGGCGAGGGCGTTCCGGGCTTCCCTGCGCGTTGAGGCTCCCGCCATGCGCTCCACGGAATAACTGCCCCCCTCCCGAGGGGACGCGCTCCAGGGCTCGGGGCTCCAAAGACCGGTTTCTTCCCGGTTCGCCGGGGCGGCCCCTTCCACAGGATACTTGGGGGCCGTCCGGCCCTTCTCTCCCAGCCCCCGCCGCCCGGCAGGCGCGGGGAGGAGCATTCTGTACAGGCCCAGGGAGAGTCTGGAGAAAACCCTCTCCATGGCCAACCGCCGGGAGGCCGCATCCGGCCAGGCCGCCGGGAGAATCTCAACTCGTTCCAATACAGGGACGCTATCCGCCCCTTCCGCCCCCTGCAGCAGGGCCAATTCGGGAGCGCTTCCCCTGCGGGCCATCTCCTGCGCCGGGCTGATGGAGCGGGAACCATAGACCTCCGCCATCTCCCGCGCCGCCAGTACCGCCTGGTCCGGATTTCTGCCCGCCGCCAAAGCGAGGGCAGAATCCGGGGCCAGCGCCGTGCTTACCGGCCGGCCAATCATCCGGGCGAGGCTCCCCAGCGCCACCGGCCGCCCCTGGGAACCACTGGGCAGCAGGCGCGCGGCCTCCTCCCCCTTTCCCGATGCTTCCAATACGGCTCGCAGCACGGTGGGGTCCACAGCCCCGCCCCGCAGGGTTAGGGCGCTGACAAACTGGGCGAGGGCCAGCGCAAAGGAGGGCGTCTCCCCCCGCCTCTGACCATCCCTCTGGGGTTCAGGCCGGGCGGGAGGCTGGGGCCTCATCCCAGCCGCGGCCCCGTAGAGCCTAAATAACACATGAAGCGCCAGCGAGTTGGAAACCACCATGGTTCCCGTCTGATCGCCTTTGGAAGGGGCCTCCCCTTCCTCCAGATACTCAAGCGAGAACTTCTTCCATTCGCTGTCGCTGCTCTTGAGAACTCTATGTTTGATCTTTTCGGAGAACGCCGAAAGATCCCTCAGGCTTCGCAGGGACAGCATCTTGCGCGGTTCCCCAATCCCCAGAGCAAGGGGCTTGACAACAGCCCTATGCAGTTTGACCTGCGCTATCCTTATCTTCTTCATCACCACTGTTATAT
>JAHZEH010000149.1 GCA_019421925.1 Clostridia bacterium | reverse complement strand
CAATCCAGGTATCCGTCTTTTCCGGATCTGCAATAACCACAATCGCAGTGTCTGCACCGGCAAGCATTTGCGCTCCAGCCGCCCTTGAGGCGGACATCTGCTCCAAAGCGACCTTATCCCTCACTACAATAAACTCCCACGGTTTTTTGTTTTTTCCGGTGGCAGAAAGCATTCCAGCCTGAAGGATTTTTTCCAGGTTTTCTGTGCTGATTTTCCCGCCGGTATATTTTCGGATACTATGACGTTGTTTCATTAAATCAAGCAATTCCAAAATACAGCTGCTCCTTCCTTATAAATATGAATCTTGGGCACTCACATTATATCACCCGGATATGCGCCTTTCTATTATATTTCTGCCTTTGGGCGGCGCGCTTGAAGGTCAGCCCTGCCTTATCATACCGTTTGCTGTGCCTGTTTTCCGCCCTCCTTTCTCCCCCGCATCCCCGGCGCTTTGCTGTTGCGGCCCGTCCGCCGCGTGTTATACTTTATTTGTAATGCTCTCCTGAGGTTTCGGCTGGCTGCCGCCGGGTGACTCCTCTTTCTCCGGGATTGCCTCCCGGAATCCCCGCAGCCTTTCTGCGGCACTGTTTACTGCCCTGGCGATGCGGTTTGCGTCCGTACGCCGAGTTCGTTTTTATCATGCAACAATAGCCTGAGCAATGAAATCCGAACCCGTCGAAAGGGCCTGACTTGGCGTGCTTCTTCGTTTTCGTCCCTTAGCAAGAACCACTATGCCGCGGTTCCCGGCCTTGAGGCCCATCCAATTCAGGCCGTTTCGATCCTTTGGAGTTCGCATTTCACTGCTCAGGTCAGGGGGAAAAAGTTATGCGGGTACTGGATTTGGATTTGGACTTCTTTCTGGCGGACTGCTGTGAGCTGGCGCCGCCCGGGGGGAGGCCTGGGGTCTCCGGACATGAGCCCTGGCGGGAGGAGGAGGTTCGCTTCTTTCTGGAGGAGCACTGCGGGCTGCGGCGGGACCGGCCCGTTCCGGGAAGGCGTTTTGACACCCATGACGGGGCGCTGGATCTCTGGAGCGAGCTGATGGAGGAGGGCGCGCTCCGGGCGCCCTTCACTGTGGTGCATGTGGACGCCCACAGCGATTTGGGCATCGGCAAGCCCGGTCCCTCCTTTGTGCTGCAAAACGTCCTCACCCGCGCCCCGGACCGGCGGGCGGATATCAGGGCCTACCGGGAGGCGGTGCAGCTGGACGAGGCCAACTACCTGCTCTTTGCCCTGGCCTTTCGCTGGGTGGACCGGTTGGTCAATGTGCGCAACCCCAGGTCCCGCAGGGATATTCCGGAGGAGATCGCGCTGCGGGACGGGGCGGGGGAGTATCAGGCTCTGCTCCTGCGTTCCCCTGTGAGCGCGCTGTTTGAAGGAAAAAACGGCAGGGAGCCGGTCATCCCCTTCACCGTATATGCCGACTGGCGGCAGTATGTGGAGAAGGAGCCCTTTGATTTCCTCTCGGTCGCTCAATCCCCACGGTATGCCCCCGCGGAGGCCGACGGACTGCTGGAGGTGATAGGAGAGTATTTCCGGGGGATATAGTCACATTTTTTCTATGAACAGATTATTTAAAACCCCATTTGAGACAATTGACAGTCATAGCCAAAAAATGTACTATTTAGATAAAGTACACCTTTTTGCGAGCCATTTTTTCATAAAAAAAAGCCCTTTAAAAGGCGAAAAACCCTTTAAAAGGCGGTTCACGAAAAGGTGTACTTTATAAGACATTTGATGTGCTGGAGGTAGTCCTATGAAGAGAAAAAAATTGGTCTCCTTAATGTTGGCCATCCTGCTGTTAGGGACGCTGCTCCCGGTGGCCGCTCTGGCGGCGGAGGGTCCGGAGTACACGCAGTTTAGCGGTGTTCCCTATTTCTTCGCCAAAGGCACGCCCATCACCATCTCCGCCAAGGCGGATGGAACCGCGGGCGCGACCATCACCTGGGCGGGAGGCTCCTGCGACGTTCCCGCAAACACCAATGTGTTCGGCGGCGGGCCTGATGACGACACTTTCTATCCCTCCTCTTCCATCACGGTCAACGGAGGGACGGTGCGCAACGTCCTGGGCGGCGGCCTCCACAAGAGCCATGTGGGGACGAGCAGCGTTGTGGTGAACGGAGGAAACCTGGTCGCGGTACAGGGCGGCGGAGCCTCCTCCCTGACGCACGACTGCGGCTGCACCAATGCAAGCCCCTGGTACAGCGGGGACGCCACCCTATCCCCCTGCCGGGTGGATTCGGCCAGCGTAACGATCAACGGGGGCGCCATCAGCTTTGCCGTCTATGGCGGAGGCGAGGGCATCAGCTATACCGGTTCGGCCACAGTGAATATTCTGGGCGGCGACTGCTCCAGCGCCTGGGTGACGGCGGGCGGCTCCAACGGCCATACAAGCAGCGGCACGGTCAATATATCCGGAGGAACGGTCAATGTGGTGCAGGGCGTCAACCGGGGCAGCATGAACGCATCTGCTGTCAACGTAACGGGCGGCACTGTCAATAAGGTGTACGCAGGCGGCGAGACGGAGGACCAGGGCGTCACAGGCACTGTGGCGCAGGCGGCGGTGAGCGTGACGGGCGGCACTGTAGCTCAGCTCCAGTCGGGTACAAGCGGCGGCGTGGAGTTGGGCAGCGCGGGGGACACCGGAACGACCAACCTCACTGTCCAATATACGGAGGGTACGGTAACGACCGTACAGGGCGCGCTGGCAGCTCCAGCCAGCTATAAGAGCGTCAAGTTTGTCAACGTGTTCAACGGCCAGAGCGTCACCGTAACAGTGAGAACCGGGGGCGCGGCTTCGGTGCCCGCCTCCATGGCAGGGCTCATCGGCTGGTACACCGACCCGGCCTGCTCGGTTTACTACAACATGAATTTGCCGGTGACCGCCGATCTCGTGCTCTATGGAATGCCTGGGGAGACGCCCTCCCTGCCCCCTGTGATTATCCGGCCCGAGACCTATTCGGTGATCTTCACGGATGGCCTGGGCGGCCAGGTATTTGCCGACCAGGTCTATGAAGGGCTGAGGGCTGGGGACAATACGCCCGGCTTCCTCTTCCCCGGCGGCCTGACGGAGTGGAACGGGCTCACTTTCCTGGGCTGGTCCCCCTCCCTGTCCAGCCAGGTCACTGGGAACGTGATCTACACAGCCCAGTGGGATGGTTCCATCGAATTGGATACAGACGATGAGGACGCCATCGTGGAGGAGGCCACAAACGAGACAGCGAGCCGGTAAGGCATCCAAAAGAGCGGGATTTCCTTGGAAATCCCGCTCTTTTTATGTGCTATTCGCCCCAGAGAATCTCCAGGGTCTTCTTGGCCAGAATACCGTTCCCCAGGGGAACCAGCGCCTCCAGATATCTGTCCTCCCTGCCGGCCAGCGTGCGGGTCCTGCGCTCCTCCCCGGCGCTGTCCCGGCTGACCGACTCCAGGAGCAGGTAGTCTGTCCCCGGCGCGGGGGTGATAGGCGAGGGAATATGGGAGGGGTCCAGTTCCTCCCGCCGCAGGATATTGTTCTCCCGGCCCATGTGGAGCAGGGCCATCCGCTCGGGGACCTCCGCGCCCTCGGCGCGGATGGTGATGCTTGTGGTCTGTGTGACGGACTTTCCTCCCTCGGTGACGGTATAGCTCTCCGTGAGCGTCTGGGCCAGGGCGCCGCCGGCGCCAAAGCCGTCGCAGCTGACGCCCTGCCCGGAGGTCAGGTAGAGGTTTCCCTCCCCGTCCTGATAGACAGGATTGAGGTAGAATTCGAACCAGCTGTCCGCAGCTGCATAGAGTGTTCCCTCCAGGGTGGCCCCCCCGTCCGTGAAGGAGCAACGGGTCCCGCTCAGGCCTCCCCCCTGCTGTGTAAAGAGGGTGTCGCTTTCCCCCTGCTCATTTGGGAGTTCCAGGGAGTAGAGGCCGTAGCCCTCCAGTCCCTCAAAGACAAAACCCGGATTGGAATCCCCGCCGGTGCGTGCGGCATACAGCTTCTCGCTGTGTTCCTCCAGCTCCCTGCGGCTGACCTCCCCGCCCGGGAGGGAACTGCTATGGCTCTCCAGATAGTCCTTCAGGTCGAACAGGTTCACGGGCTTGAGGGTGACGAATACGCCAGCCAGCCGGTCCCCTCCGGCGGCGACGGCCCCCTCCTTGGCGAGCTGGCAGCCCGCCGTTCCGGCAGCAAGGAGCAGGATGGACAGCACAAGAGCCGCCCGTCTCAACATTTTGTCTCTCATACTCTATTCCTCCGCTTTTCCGTCAAATTTGAGGATGTCCCCCACGTCGCAGTTCAGATGAAAACAGATTTTATTGATGGTGGCGAAGCGCACGCCCCTGGCCTTTCCGCTGCGCAGGATGGAGAGATTGGCCTCGGTGATCCCCACAAGGCCGCACAGCTCCTTGGACGTCATCCCGCGCTCTTTAAGCACCTCATCCAGATAGACTTTGATAGCCATGCTCCCCTCCGTCAGACGAACAGGTCGTTGTCCCGTTTAAGCCGGCCTCTCTCGGCAAAGAACTGGGAGAGGAGCAGCATGAGCAGCAGGAAGAGGACGGAGAGGAGGGGAAGGGACAGGCTGTAGGAACTGGTGCGTATCTGTCCCGCCAGAAGGAGCTGGAGCACGTTGACGCCAATCTGGGCCAGCATCACTGAGCAGACCGACCGCCTGCACAGCCTTGCCATCCCTTCGGCCTCCCGGACCGCCTCCTCGCCGTAGGGGTCCTGGGAGAGGGCCCGGGTCAGGCTGACGCCCCGCAGGGAGATGGCCAGATCAAAGGCGAAGGGCAGGACGGCCGCGCCAAAGCGCAGGACGAGGAAGCACTGGCTGAGCAGGAGGCTGGCCCCGTCCGTATTTTTTGCGGCGAGTTCCGAGAAGGAGGAGAGCAGC
Organism: Clostridia bacterium; assembly: GCA_019421925.1. Taxonomy (GTDB): domain Bacteria; phylum Bacillota; class Clostridia; order Christensenellales; family CALWSW01; genus JAHZEH01. The sequence continues at coordinate 685 of JAHZEH010000149.1, read as the reverse complement.
CGGGTCAGCTCCTGGCCAAAGATCGCGTAGACAAAGACGGCACAAAGAACGCAGAGCAGTATCCTCAGGGACTGGAGCAGCCGGCCGCTTCCATCCGCCTGGAACCGGCGCAGCAGGCGGAGAGCCCCATAGCCCAGAAGCACGGAATACAGGCAGCCGCTCAGAATGGCCTTTCCCAGGTCCGTAAACTGGGGGGATCCAAACAGGGGGCCGATATCCCCCGGGTTAATCATCAGGTACATGCACCACAGCAGCAGGACGCTGAGCAGGACGAGCAACCCCTCCTCAGGCCGCGGCCCGGCCCGCTTTTTCCGCAGGGCCAGATAGCCCAGCGGGAGCAGGCAGAGGAGCAGATACAGGGCGATGGCCAGGCCATTCCACACTGGACCGGACAGGGAGAGCGAGCGCAGCGCGCCGCCCATCTGTTCGAAAGGGAAAGCCAGCAGGGAGAAGGCTGCCGCCGGAAAGAGACGGAGGGCGGTGGCGGCGGCGCATAGGGCGGCCAGAATCCCCAGGAGAATCCATAGTGTTTTACGCTGCATGGTGGATGTCCTCCCTTTATTATTGTTTTTCGATAATTCTTGGAGACAGCATACCATCCAAATTATCGTTTGTCAATAATTTATAGGAATAAAAAAACGCCGGAATAATCCGGCGCTTTTTCCCATCGACTCCCATATTCACA
>JAHZEH010000148.1 GCA_019421925.1 Clostridia bacterium | reverse complement strand
CCCGGTCGGTCGCGGAGGCAAAACTCGTATACTGTCCGTTCCAAATCAGGTCCACCGTGCCCGTCGGGCCGTTGCGGTGCTTGGCGACGATGGCTTCGGCCTCGTTGCCCGCCAGCTCATCGTAAACCGAGGGCCGGTAGAGCATGATAATTACGTCCGCATCCTGCTCAATGGAGCCGGACTCGCGCAGATCGCTCATCATGGGCCGGTGGTCCGTCCTCTGTTCAGGCGCTCGGGAGAGCTGGGAGAGCAGGATGATGGGGACGTCCAAATCACGGGCCATAATCTTGAGGGCGCGGGTGATCTCCGCGACGATGTTGGTGCGGTTGTCCGCCTTGCCGCTGTAACTCATAAGCTGGAGATAGTCAATGACCACCAGGTCGATGCTGCCCGTCTCCATTTTGAGCCGGCGCAGCTTGGAGCGCATGTCGGCCACTGTGATGCCCGCCGTGTCGTCGATAAAAAAGCGGGCGCCCGACAGATTTCCCAGGGCAATAGACAGATTGTTCCAGTCTTGGGGGGTGAGCTGGCCGGTCTTAACCCGCTGCATGTCCACTTTGGCCTCCGTGCACAGCATTCGCGTCACGAGCTGCTCCCGGCTCATCTCCAGGCTGAACACCGCCACCACCGCGCCTTTGACGCCGGCGTACTGGGCGATATTGATGGCAAAGGAGGTCTTGCCCATGGAGGGACGGCCCGCAACAATGATGAGGTCGCTCCTCTGGAGGCCCGAGAGCTTCTGGTCCAGGTCCGGAAAGCCGGTAGCCAGGCCGGTCACGCCGTCGGTCGCCTTGATATCCCCCAGGCCCATGTATACATTGGCCACGTCCTCAGAGATGGAGACCAGGCCGCCGGAAACATTGTGCATGGAGATGTCGAACACCTTTTTCTCGGCGTCCGCCAGGACCGACTCCACCTCTTTTTCGCCTGAGAGGCTCTCGGCGACGATCTCCTCCCCCGCCTGGATGAGGCGGCGCAGGGTGGAGCACTTCTCCACGACGGAGATATAATAGGGCAGGTTGGCCCGGTTGGGCAGGGAGGCGGGCAGGTCGGTAACGTAGGCGAAGCCCCCTGCCTGGGCAAGCTGGCCCCGCCTGTCCAGATAGTCCACCACCGCCACAACGTCCACGGGGTTTCCCGCCGTGTGCAGCGCCAGCATGCTCTCAAAAACAATACGGTCGGCGGGCAGGTAGAAATCCTCGGGACCCAGCTTTTCCACCGCCGTCGCAAAATCGCCCGCGCCCAGCATCATCGCGCCCAAAACAGCCCGTTCCGCCTCAGCGCTGTGGGGGGGCGCCTGCCGTGGCGCGGCGCTTCTCTCCTCCAATTCCATCCGCCTCCCTTCCACAAAAATGCTTGCGTCCGCATTTATTTCCCAGCAAAACCCGCAGGGCCCCGCGCCGGGCGCACCGCTGTTTCACCTTGCCCCCTGGAGCGGTGCGGCGCGCATCGTTTCCGGCGCTGCAATTTTGCCCCTGGGGCTTCCCGCTATTCGGCGGTGAGGATCAGCTTGATCTTGGCCGTGGTCTCGGCATAGACCCGCAGCACCACGTCGTACTCGCCCAGCTCCTTGATGTTGCCGTCGAGCTCAATCTTCTTCTTGTCCAGCTTGGCGCCGAGCTGGGCCTCGGCGGCTTCGGCTATCTCCTTGGAGGTGATGGCGCCGAAGAGCTTGCCGTTCTCGCCCGCCTTGGCGGTCATCTTAACAACCTTCCCCTCCAGGCCCTTGGCCAGCTCCTTGGCTGCGGCCTCCTCCTGCTTGCGGCGGTGGGCCTCAGCAGCCTCGGCCTGCTGGGCGGCGACAACCGCGCCCGCAGTGGCCTCCCTGGCCGCCTTTCTGGGGAAGAGGAAGTTGCGGGCAAAGCCGTCGCTGACCTCTACGATCTGCCCCTTCTTGCCGGTGCCTTTTACATCCTGCGTCAAAATCACTTTCATGATGAAGTCCTCCTGATTCTTTGATTGGATATTTTATTTTTTATCGTCATCCTTTTTCTCCCCGTCGCCGTAGGGATTGCTGGGGGGCTCATAGGGCCCCGCCCCCGGACGGGGGTTCTGGGAGCTCCCCGGCGGCATCCCCATGCGGTAGAGGGTGCGCAGGCGGAGCATGAGGAAATCCTCCACAATACCCACCAGCACCAGAATAGAGCCGGCAAAGGCGACCGCAAACCCGCAAACCAGCACGGCAACCGCCAGCCGCAGGGCAAAGGGCAGCTTGGTCCGGCCCAGATAGAACCAGACCACGGACAGGCCCTGCACCGAGTAGATGAATATAATCATCATCTGAGCGGCTGAGATCACAGAATAAAAGCTCTTCCACTCCAGGGCAACGCCCAGAGCGCCCACCAGATAGAGCGCAAGCAGCCCACCCATATATCCTCTGGGCAGCCGCCAGAGACCAAAGGGAGGGAAGGAATAGGTGGCCTTCCGCCGCATCAGGATGGAACAGAGGGCGTAGACCAGAAGGCCGATGGCCATCGCCACGAGGATAAACATAGCGGGCACCATCTCGCCATAGGAGAGGATAAACTCGCTTTGGACGGCCTGAACCTCGGAGGCGGTGTAGCCCATGAGGCTGTAAGCTGAGCCCAGCGCATCCACCATGCCCTGAGGCGCGGTATAGATGGCGTCGATGGCCTGTCTGCCGTAGAGCAGCCCGCCCGCAAACACGTTGGCCCAGATGCCCAGAAGGCCGGCAGCGCAGCAGTTAACCAGGGCGTCAAAGGCCCTTCGGGCCCGGCGCATGCCCAGGTACCCGCCCACGCCCGCCACAGCACAGAAAGCGGCCGTGGGGATCCACTCGGCCCCCGCGGCAATGCCCCCCGCAGCAGCCAGCACGGCAAGGCCGGAGACAGCCCCTGGATAGCCGAAGAGCCCGCCCGCGGAGCCAATCGCCACGGCGGCGAACAACAGGCCAAAGGTCGGGACAAACCAGGCCAGAAGGAAGGCGCATCCGCCGAGCAGTCCGCCCAGCAGAAGACCTAGAATCCCTTTTTTCTGCAATTTGGAAAATTCCCCTTTCGAAAATGGAAGCATAGCTTATTTCATTATAGCATAACCAATCCCGCGGCGAAACTGGCAGTTGGGGAGCTGAACAGAGGGACTGAAACAAAAAAAGGCCCGATGCAGGCCTTTTTTGTCAAACCTCAGCTGCGATTAGCCCATGTGGGGCGCGCCGACGGGGCAATCGCTCTCGCAAGCGCCGCACTCGATGCAGGCGTCGGGATCGATCTGATATTTGCTGTCGCCTTCGCTGATCGCGCCGACGGGGCAGCCGGCTTCGCAGGCGCCGCACTTGATGCACTCATCGCCGATTACATATGCCATGGGAAAATACCTCCATCTATTTAGTCTGGGTACAACAACATTATACTATGTTTTTTCCCGCTGTCAAAGGGAATTGTACATGAAATCGCTGTAATTCGGGGCTTTTCCCCGGTCCTCCTATTCCCTCTCTTTTTCAGGGACGGCGGGTTTTTCCCCCGGCGGAACGGGACTGTCCTGGGGCGGTCTTTCCGGACGGCGCTCCTGCTGGGGCCTCTGCGGGCGGGGCGGGCGTTCCCCGTGCGGTCCCCCCTGATTCCGGCCCTGCCGGTTGTTCCGGCTGCCATCGCCCTGCCGCTGTCCCTCCTGGCGCTGGCCGCCGTCGCCCTGGCGGTTCTGACCCTCGCCCTGGCCGGGCTTGCCGCCCTGCCGCCGGGGGCGGCCCTGCCGGTTGCTCCGTCCCTCGCCCTGGCGCTGGCTGCCCTCACTCTGGCCGTTCTGACCTTCCCGGCGCAGATTGCCCTCGCCCTGGCTGTCGCGCTCCCCCTGTTCCCTGCGGGGCCGTTCGCGCCGGTCCTGGCGGGGGCGCTCCGGCCGGGGCGGCCGTTCCCCTCTGGGGCGGTCCTTTTCCCCGTCCGGCGCGCCGCTCTCCCCTGCGCCGTCCGCGGGCGCCTTGTCCCCCCTGCCGGCCTCAGGGCTTTCCGGTATGCCGGCCTCTCCGGCCGGGGCGGGCGGGGCGTCAAGCCGACCGATCTGGGCCAGCGGATATTCCTTTAAATCGTATGTCCCGTCGGGCAGCATAATGCGCACTTTGACCCGCTCCCGCAGGATATTGTTCTCCGTGACGACGCCCCGTCCATCCGGTGTGGAGACCTCCTTGCCCAGCTTGGGCATGAGCTTGCGCTGCTGCTCATAGCAATCCTGTTCATATTTGAGGCAGCACATCAGCCGGCCGCACAGGCCGGAGATCTTGGTGGGGCTGAGGGACAGACTCTGTTCTTTCGCCATCTTGATGGAGACGGGATGGAAGTCGGGCAAAAACGCCTTGCAGCACACCACCCGGCCGCAGCTCCCGATGCCGCCCAGCAGTTTGGCCTCATCCCGCACGCCGATCTGACGCAGCTCAATGCGGGTCTTGAAAATACCGGCCAAATCCTTGACCAGCTCCCTGAAGTCCACCCGGCCGTCAGCGGTGAAATAGAAGGTGATCTTGCCGGCGTTGAAGGTGTATTCCACACCCACCAGCTTCATCTCCAGTTTGTGCTCGGCAATTTTGCGCTCGGCGATGGCGGCGGCCTCCTTCTCACGGATGGCATTTTTCCGCACCGTCTCCTTGTCCTCCTCCGTGCCCACCCGGATGATGGGCTTGAGGGGGGCAATGATGTCCTCGTCGCCGATCTCCTGGGGGGACATCGTGACCTCGCCGTACTCCACGCCGCGCACCGTTTCGACGATGACGCCGTCCCCCTTGCGCACCTCCTGCCCGGCAGGGTCAAAATAATATACTTTGCTGGATTCGCGGAAGCGAACGCCAATAACAATACTCATCTTTTGTTCTCCTTCGGTTGATGCGGACCAAAACCGGGCCGCTGGAGCTATTGTATCACTGGGGCGCGGGCGGGCGCAAGGCGGGCAATGCTGGATGCCGCCGCAAAAAGCTCAAAACGGCGGCGTTGAAGTCCCCGCTCCGCCGGGCCGCGCAGAAGTGGTCCGCCCCGGGCAGGACGATCTCCTCCGCCCCCGGGATGGCGGCGGCAATGGCGCGGCTGTGGGAGGGCTTGATCATGTCCTTTTCCCCTGTAATAACCAGGCAGGGGGAGTGGATCCTGGCGAGCTCCTCAAAAGCCAGGCGGGGATGATGGACCATCAGCCCCAGAATCTCCCTGCGCTTGCGGGCCCTCCGGCCAAAGAAGGCGGCAAGGGAGCACAGGGAGAAACCCAGCAGCACCGGGAGCTGCACCGCAGTCTTAACGCCGCGGGGAAAGCAGTTGGCCCCATTCAGGATCAGGGAGCCCACCCGCTCGGGGTATTGCAGTGCCAGATGCATGGCGGTGTTTCCCCCGTCGCTGAATCCCAGCACATGGGCCCTCTCCACCCCCAGCTCATCCAGCACAGCGCAGACGTCCGCCGCAAAGAGGGAAAAATCCAGCGGCTCCTCCCCCAGCTCCGACTTCCCGTGGCCCCGCATGTCCGGGGCAATGAGGAGGTATTCCTCCGAGAGGGCCTCGATCTGCCTGTCAAAATAGTGGAGGTCATCCCCGTTGCCGTCCCGCAGACCCCGGGGCTGGCCCTCCCCGA
>JAHZEH010000147.1 GCA_019421925.1 Clostridia bacterium | reverse complement strand
CCCCTGTTAAGTGCAGGTTGATCTCCTCCATTGGGACGACCTGGGCATAAGCGCCGCCGGCCGCGCCCCCTTTCATGCCGAATACAGGGCCGAGGGAGGGTTCCCGCAGGGCCAAAACAGCATTTTTGCCCAGCAAGCGCATGCCGTCCGCCAGGCCGATGGAGACGGTCGTTTTCCCCTCTCCAGCAGGCGTGGGGTTAATGGCCGTTACCAATATAAGTTTGCCTTCTTCGCCGAGCACTTTGTCCGGATCAACCTTTGCCATCACATTGCCGAATGGATAGACCGCATCAGAAGGAATATTCAACTTTGAAGCGATGGTCGAAATGGGGAGAAGTTTGGCGCCCCTTGCAATTTCAAGGTCTGTCATGTTTTGCTCCTTTTTCAGTCTTAATGCTTATTGTTAGTATATCTTGAACAGGTTCTGCAATCAAGCATGATTCGTTCACGGAAAAACCGCGATTTTACAATTTGGTAACAATTGGATCATCAATTGAACACGCCCCGCCCTTGAAGTCTCTGATTAAATGTTGTAAAATTGGGAAAAGATTACGGCGTGGGCAGTTCTTGACTGCGCCGCGATTAATTTAGCCCAATTGTAGGAGGTAATTCCCATGACCAGTTCTGCAAAGAAGTTCCTGTCCCTGTTCCTGGCCCTGACGATGGTTTTCGCCCTTGCCGCCATCCCCTTCGCCAGCGCTGAACCCACCGATGAGGTCCCCGACGACGACATCATCGATGAAGAGCCCAGCGACGACGACGTCATCGACGACGAAGAGATTCCCAGCGACGACGAGGAAGTCCCCACCACCGGTGATTTCTCCGCCAGCACCCTTGTGGTTGTCGCCGGTTCCGCCCTGCTCGCCGCCTGCTCCGCCGCGTTCGTGATGAAGAAGGTCAAAGCCTAATTCTTCTCACCGCGACATTTTTACATAACGATGCCTATGGCAAAAAAAGTGCTTTCAGAGACATTCTTTGGGAGCACTTTTTCTATGATTTCACAGCAGGTTCACGAGTTTACAAATTACTCATAATTGGTCCATGATTTGCTCACACAATGGCCTTGCGGTTCGGGACAAAATGGTATAAGATTGAAAAATAATTGTGGGGTTGGCAATTGTTGGCCGCTCTATGATTTATTTTTACCCAAATTTAGGAGGTAACTACATGTCCAGTTCAGCAAAAAAATTCCTGTCCCTATTCCTGGCTCTGACGATGGCTTTTGCCCTTGCCGCTGTTCCCTTCGCGGGAGCTGTCACTACCGGCGCTGACGACACGAATTCCACTGACCTGATCTCCACGGAAGACGACGCCATCGGCGAAGGCGAAGTGGATGCCATCAGCGACGGCGACGAGGAAATTACCGACGAGGAGATCACGGACGAGGAAATCACGGACGAGGAAATCACGGACGGGGAAATCACGGACGGGGACGAAATCATCGACGAGGAAGAGATCCCCAGCGATGATGAAGAAGTTCCCAGCGATGACGAGGACATTGCCGACGAAGAGGAAACTCCCACCACCGGCGACTTCTCCGCCAGCACCCTCCTGGTTGTGGCCGGCTCTGCTCTGCTTGCCGTCTGCTCCGCTGCGTTCGTGATGAAGAAAGTCAAAGCCTAATTCTCACATCCGAACCCTGAAAAATGCCTCAGACAAATGGAAAAGCGCTCTCAAAGAATCTCTTTGAAAGCGCTTTTTCTGATTCTTCCCGATCTCCGGAATCAGCGCGGCTGGCCGAAGAAAAACACTCCCAGGCCGCCCGGCCCGGCATGGGTTCCAATGACCGGCCCAATAAAGTGCACCACTATCTCGGGCACGCCGTAACGCTCCCGGATGTTCTGGGCCACTTTTACCGCGTCCTCCTCACAGTTGCAGTGCCCCACAAAGACAGTCTGCTCCTCCAAACGGCTGCCAAACTCGCCGACCCGCTCCACCAGGGTCTCCAGTGCCCTTTTGCGCCGCTTGACCTTGGCGACTGCCTCGATGGTGCCCTTTCCAGTGATGACCAAGATGGGCTTGATGCCCAGCATGGTTCCGGCCAGCGCCACCGCCGTACTCAGCCGCCCTCCTCTCTTGAGATGGTTCAAATCGTCCACTGTGAACCAGTGCTGCAAGCATGCGGCATTCTCCTCAGCCCAAGCCGCCAGCTCATCCAGCTCCATGCCCTGAGCCCTTTTCTTTGCAGCGGTATAAACCAGCAGCCCCTCCCCGCCACAGGCGCACAGTGTATCAACAACTACCACCCGACGGGGGGCATACTTCTCATTGAGTTCCTGGGCAACAGCCATCGCGCTGGAACAAGAACCGCTCAGGGCGGAGGAAAATGCCAGATAAAGGACATCCTTTCCCTGCTTAAGCGCCTCCTCAAAAGTGGAATAGTAGACCAACCGGTTGATCTGCGAGGTCTTTGCCGTCTCCCCATTCTTCAGCCTTTCATAAAAGCGGCTCATGGGATATTCACGGGCGTCAGGATAATGGAAATAGTCCTCCTCCCCAATATTGAACTCCATGGGGATGACCTCTATGCTATTCTCCAGTGCGAGTTCAGGCGTCAAATCCGCGGTAGCATCCGTCACGATTACGTAGTCTTTCAAAATGATATCCTCGCTTACAAAGTATTGGCTCATATGAATTCATTTCAGCATTATATCGAAAATCCACACATTGTCAAGGTCAACCCATCCAAAAATGCGGTTTTGCGCATAATCCACGTTTTTCTTCAAAAGATAATCTCACCAGCACGTAAAAGGAGACGCCCCATGATTCAGCCTTTCCATAAAACCAAGGAGTTTTACATTCAAAACCCCGACCTGAGGGATTATTTTTTGACCCTATCCCCCGCGCTGCAGGACGCCGTCGTTGAGTCGGAGGTCTGCATCTCCTCCCTGGGGGAACTGCAAATGTGGGCGGAACACTACACTCATCAGCCGTAAAAAAGGAGAATTCACATGAAAGCTACCATTGATCGGGAGGGCTGCATCGGCTGCGGCCTCTGCGCCCACACCTGCCCGGAGGTTTTCCGAATCGCCGACGACGACCGCGCGGAGGTCATCTCCAATCCCATCCCTGCCGGGTCCGCGGAGCAGGCGGCCCAGTGCGAGGAGCTCTGCCCCGTCTCGGTAATCCGGGTAGACGAATAGCCGCTCCGCGCAAAAGGACCGGACGCAAATGCGTCCGGTCCTTTTGCGCGGCTAGTAGGCCAGTTTACCCGTAAAGCGGCGGATAGCTGTCAAGTTCATATATTTGAGCTCGGTGATTTTCACAACGTCGCCCGGCTTGGGGGAATGGATAAACTTGCCGTCCCCCAGATAGATCCCCACATGGTTGACCGGAGAGTTGAAGGCGACCAGATCTCCCGGCCTCATCTGGGAATACGGAACAGCCGTTCCGTAAGCGGCCTGCTCATAGCTCACCCGGGGAATACTGATGCCCGCAGCATTCTGATACACGTACTGGGTGAATCCGGAACAGTCGAATCCATCCGGCGTGGACCCCCCATAAATATACGGAAGTCCCAGGTATTTCTTGGCGAGCGTCATGATGCTCTGTATCCTGGAATACTCCTTCGATACCGCCGAGCGGGTGGCGGGACCGGCAATTCCGTCAACGCTCAGTCCGTTCCTAAACTGATACCGCTGAACCGCCGCCTGCGTCTTGGCCCCAAAAATGCCGTCGGCCCTGTCGCTCAAATATCCCAGGCTGATGAGCTGGGTTTGAAGCGTCTTGACCTCGGTTCCCCGGCTGCCATAGCGCAGCAGTCCGGCGCCGGTCAAAGTCACCGACACATAATCCTGATGTACATAGCCCGAGAGCGTTTTATAATTCACCTTATACCAATCCCCGCTCGAACCGGTAACCTCAACCTGATCCCCCCGGTTAAGATAGGCCTGGCGCGCCGAATAGATGGTTGCCTGGCTTCGGAGATTTACCATGTCCCCGGTGATAACCCCGGAATCGGCAAGCGCCTGCATGGGAAGGCTCAGAACAAAAGCTGCGATCAAAAGCGTCAGAATTTTCCGTTTCATTTCACATCTCCTTCCTTTTTACAGCAATAAATATAACACATATATCACTGGAGTTGAGAGAAAGGCCTCAATGTTTACAGAATCGTTATTAAATAGGAAAATTCTGAAAATCCATTTGATTCCACTTGAAAAACGCCTCCCCTTGAAAGAATGCCATAAACTGATTCCGCGCATAGAATAAACGGGAGGTGCTCTATGAAAAAATTCAAAATATTATCGCTGGCCATGCTCGCTGTCCTGACGGGAACCCTCCTGTGTTCCACAGCTCTGGCATTACCACCCTCCTCCGAGGAGATCTATGCTGGAATTGACGTCTCCAAATGGCAGGGGAGGATCGATTTCACTGAAGCTGCTGGCTCCGGCATAGAGATTGTTTATATCCGCATAAGCGCGGGGAGCGATTATGAGGACCCTTATTTTGAGCAAAACTATGCGGATGCCCGAGCTGCCGGGCTCAAAATTGGCTTCTACCATTCCATGACGGCGGGCACTGAGCAGGAGGCTCTTGTCCAGGCCGACTTCTTTTTCGGTCTGATCGCGGGCAAAACCTATGACTGCCGTCCCGCCATGGATTACGGCTACCGCCACAATATCACCGCAGCCCAGGCAAATATAAACGCCCTCGCCTTTCTCTCCGGGCTGGAGAATAAAACCAGCGAATCCCCCGTCATCTATACGGATGCATCGGGCGCCAGAGACGTCTGGGACAGCGGCGTCGCTTCCAAGTCGCTTCTCTGGGTTGCCGAATATGGCGCTTCTACTCCCGAGGACAATGGAAAGTGGGAAAACTGGGTTGGCTGGCAGTACTCCGATACCGGCAGGGTTCCGGGAATCTCCGGAAACGTGGATCTGGATCACTTCACATCCGACATCCTGCTGGATACGCCCGCCACTGTCCCGGGGGATAAAATCCCGATTCCTCCCCCGGATAAAAAGCTGATCCGCATAACAGTGAGGCCGGGCGATACCCTGAGCCGCCTGGCCTTGGAGTACGAAACGACTGTGCAGTCGCTGGTAAAGCTCAACGGCATCAAAAACCCGGACCGCATCTATGCCGGCCAACTGCTGTTTGTCCGTGTGGATTCCGGACATACGCTGCCCTGTGCCGGCAGCTATACTGTCCGCGCTGGTGACACACTCTGGCGTCTTGCCGGAAGGTTTGACACTACCGTCAACCGTCTGGCTGCACTCAATAAAATCAGAAACCCCAACCGCATCTATATTGGAGAGATTCTCGATCTGGGTGTATGCACCCAGAAATAGCGTTTCAATCGCATAGGTCAAAGGTTTCGTCAGCGGGCAGCCTCATCTCAGGGGGAGACACAACATTAATTATCACTTTTTGGATAACTATAAAATCGGCCCCGCTCCTACTCCTTTTCATGCCCCTCTGGAGTATGAATAAAGGGGGTGCGTTTTCCCAGCGCATCCCCCCAGGGTTATTTACAGACATAAAAAAGCCCGTAAACCCAAGGTTTACAGGCTTTCCATAGTGGTGGTGCTTACTGGACTCGAACCAGTGACCCCATCGATGTGAACGATGTGCTCTACCAACTG
>JAHZEH010000146.1:2955-5585 GCA_019421925.1 Clostridia bacterium | reverse complement strand
CCAGCCAAACCGCGGCCAGGAAGCCAATGGCGATGCAAAGGCCGTAGGTGGGCAGCTTAAAGCTCCCAATATGAATGTAAGGATACACTTGTCAATTCCTCCGTTTCAATGGAAAAGGCGTACCAGAAAAGCAACTGCAAACACGGCGCAAACAGCCAGGGACGCGCTGCTGAGATAAATCCCCGCCCGGGCAAGCTTGGCCCCATCTTCAGCCCTCCGGCGGGCATGGAGCCCGCAGAACAATCCGGCGCCTCCCAGCGCCAGACCCGCCACGCTCCAGGAGCCCAAAAGGCCCAGAACCATCGCGCAAATCCCCAGAGTGAGCGACATGATCGCCGTATCTTTTGCCGTCATCCAAATCCTTTTCCTTTTTTGCGGCGACCCGCCGCCATAGTTTGATTAGTATACTACATTTCGGCCAAAGAAAAAAGGGGCGTTTGCGATACGCCTCATTCTGGGGTTCAAATACTTCCATGCAGGGAGATTAAGCGCGCGGGCATAAGGAAAGCGCCCCGGGTCTTTCCGGGGCGCTTTCCTCATGTCTACAGGTCATCCGCATCCTGCACAGGGATGCCGTCCTTGTCCCGGGGCTTTCCCGTCCAGCTCCCCAACGGGTCGTAGAGATCCGTCTGGTTCTCCTCGTGGGGGTTCAGAATCTGATCGGGAATTTTCTTCTCTTTTTTCTTCTTCTGGGCCATGCTTTCTCACCTCCCTCCTAACAGTATGAACAGAACCTATCCCCGCCCATGCATGAGCTCCCCTTCTACGGCTTTTCAAAGTGCTGGTAATCCTTGCTGTTTTTCCAGTCCCCTCCCCAGACCCACCCCCGTCTGGTGAATGCCCGATAGCACGCATCCCCCTCGTGGATCATACCCCGCTCCTCCCTGGCCCGGTCCGCATACGCCGTCCCCCCTGGGGGCGAAACCTCCCCCTCTTTCACGTGGGGATTCTGCAGGGGGTTGATGTCGATGGCCCTGCCCAGAGCGTGGTTGGACAGCCTGCTGCTGCCCGCGATTTTCCGGTAGCAAAAGGCGCTGGTATTGTTGGCCTCCATGGACAGCTCATCCTGGCCGCCATACTCGTCAATCAGCCGCACAGAGGCGATGGGAAATCCCTCCTCATAGAGCTCCTCAAAGATATCCGCAACCTCCTGCGCAAGATCCCTGTGCACCACCAGCTCCCCCGACTGCGTCCTGCCCTCGTAGTCCCAATAGGTCACCTGTACATAGGCCAGAGAGGTCAACGCCTCTCTTTCCTCCTCCGGCAGGGATGCGCCCAGCATCCGTTCCTCAATCTCCCCGGGCACCTCACTCCATTGGAAAACAGGTTGTTCCTGCTGCTCCGGCGGACTGTGCGCGATTCCTGCGAGAGCTATCTGGAGCATCCAGAGCGACAAAGTCAGAATTTTCCACATCTTCAAGAGCCTCCCTGTTTTTTTCGGAACCATTTGGAACAGAGTATCGTCATATAGAGGATTGGCAAGCGCAAGGCGCGCCAAACAACGATTAACGGAGGATTTAAAGGATACCTATGAAAAAAACAATGATGATGTTTCTGAGCGCCCTGTTGATAAGCGCCCTGTTTGCGGGATGTTCCAGCAAGCCCGCTCCCACTCCCTCTCCTGCTCCCACCCAATCCCCCGCCCAGACGGAGAGCCCTGCTCCTGTTGAAACCCCGGAACAGAGTCCCGACCTCGCCCCCAGCGAGACGCCTGAGCAGGGTGAAAGCGCCGTGGACGCCAAACTGGAGGCTGTGCTTCAGGCGGTCAAAGAGGCCTATGGTGAGAACTATCTGCCCAACATGGTCATGGAGGCCGACCAACTCACCGCGACCACCAATCTAAATATGGAGGACGTGGAGTCGGTTGTCGCCGAAGTCCCCATGATCAGCATGAACATCGATACCTTTATTGGCGTCAAGGCCAAGGAGGGTAAAGCGGACTCCGTGGAGGAGACCCTCAAGAAATATCAGACCTACCTGCGGGAGGAGTCCATGCAGTATCCTATGAACATGCCCAAGGTGCAGTCCTCTGAGGTCATCCGCCACGGCGACTACATCTTCTTCCTCATGCTGGGCGCTCCCAACGAGAACATGGACGCCACAGAGGAAGAATCCCTGACCTATGCGCAGGAGCAGATGAAGATTGGCGTGGACGCCGTCAACGCCCAGTTTGCACAGTAAAGCACATCCCTTTTGAACCGGTAACCTGATCCCGCACTCTGCGGGTACTATAGGAAAAGGCGCGCAGCCAGTTTGGCTGCGCGCCTTTTCCTATAGTGTCATGCTCTGCTGAAGGGGAGCCTTTAGAAGCCCGGCAAAAGCTTGATATGCGCCGGGCAGGGCGTACCTGCGCTCGATCTCCTCCGCCGTAGCCCACACCCAGTCACTCGGCGGGGCGGTCTCCTCCACCTCCGCAAGGAAACCTGCCATTCTCCACTCCACATGGGTGAAGATGTGCTTGGCGGGGGGAGCAGCCTCCATGCTGCGGACCTTGAGCCCCCACCGGGAGAGCACGTCCTTTCCCCGCTCAGCCGTCAAAATCCCGGCCTCCGCCGGAAACTCCCACAGCCCGGCCAGCAATCCCCTCTCCGGCCTCCGCCGCAGCAGGAATCTCCCACCGGAACGGATTA
>JAHZEH010000146.1:0-2945 GCA_019421925.1 Clostridia bacterium | reverse complement strand
ACAAACACCGTCCAATCCTCCAGCCTGCGCTCTTTCTTAGGCGCTTTGCGGGGGAGGGTCTCCTCAATGCCCTGAGCATGGGCTTTACAGTGGTCCCGGAATGGGCAGGCCGCGCAGTCGGGCGCTCCGCCCGGCAGACACACCGTGGCCCCCAGCTCCATCATAGCCTGGTTGAAGTCCCCCGGCCTCTTTTCGTCCTGGAGGGTCATCACCATCTGAGTGAACGCTTTTTTGACCGCACTGTCCAGTATGTCCAGCTCGCAGGCCCGCAGGCGCGCCAGAACCCGCAAGACATTCCCGTCCACAGCGGGCGCCCGCAGCCCAAACGCTATGGAACCAATCGCCCCCGCGCTGTACTCGCCGATACCGGGCAGGGCGCGCAGCTTCTCGCAGTCGCCGGGAATCTCCCCGCCATACTCATCCATCACAATCCGCGCCGCCTTCTGCAGGTTGCGCATGCGGCTGTAGTATCCCAGGCCCTCCCAGAGCTTGGCGAGGGTGTCCTCCTCCGCCCCGGCCAGGGCGCGCACATCGGGGAGGGCGGCCATGAACCGCTCAAAGTAGGGCAGGACGGCCGTCACCCGCGTCTGCTGAAGCATGATCTCCGATACCCAGACCCGATAGGGCGTAGGGTTCTCCCGCCAGGGCAGGATGCGCCGGTTTCCATCATACCACCTGAGCAGCGCCCCGGTCAGCTCAGCCCGCTCCTCCTGCGGAATCTCCGGCAGTACGATCTCTTTCTTACGCAACCCCACGGAACCCCTTTCCTATGATTTCACTGGTGTCCGAGATCAGAATGAAAGCCTGGGGATCGTTCTCCCGGATAAACCGGCGCAGATGGACCGCCTGGGCCCGCTTCATGGCCGTTAGAACCACAAAGCGGTGCTGGTGGGTGTAAGCCCCCTCCCCTTCCAAAACGGTGGCGCTGCGGTGCAGCTCCCCGGTGATAAAGGTACATATCCGCTCGGGATCGCTGGTGATGATGTTGAAATATTTGCAGGTGTTGATGTTTTCAATAACCATATCCACCACCAGGGATTTGAGCACCAGCCCCAGGATGGAGAACAGGCCGGTCTCCATGCCAAAAGCAAAACAGGCCGCCACCGTAATAACCAGATCCACGCAGAGCAGCGCCCTGCCGATGTTGATGCTGGTATATTTTTTCAGAAGCATGGCCACCACGTCCGTCCCGCCGGTGGAGGCGTCCATGTTAAAAAGCAGGGCGGAACCGACGGCAGGCAGTCCTACGGCAAAGACCAGCTCCAGAAGCGGCTGGGTGGTAAAAGGTGCGCTCATGGGACAGAGGAGCTCCAGCACCCAGATCACCAGGGAAAACAGAGTGCTGGAGTAGGCAGTGCGCAGCCCAAAGCCCTTGCCAAAAACTGCAAACCCCACGCCCAGCAGAGCCATATTGATCAAAAAGACCAGCGCGCCCGAGGAGAGCCCCGGGATATAGTGTCCCAGGACAATTGCCAGGCCGCTGACGCCGCCCGTAGAGAAGTTGTTGGGGAACTTGAAAAAATACACCCCTGCCGCCACCAGCATAGTGCCCAAATTGAGCATAAGGAAATCCTTGGCTTTGCGATTCATGGCTTTTTTCAACATCCTTTTCCCAGAATCCTGTGACAAACTCGCTTTTTTTACAGTTTGCAGCCGCCCGGCGCTCTATCCCCTGGAACAGGCCCGCTCGGCCCTTGTGCCTGCGCCCCGCTCCGGTCCAAAACAGGCCGTGAAAGCCCGCAACTCCGAAGGGCTGATATAGAGGGCTCCGGAGTTCGGGCATGCTGCCCCTTTTTCGCCGGGATGTCCTGTGCCATTATATGCGCAAAGCTCCCGCTTGTCCACCGCCCGCCGGGCTACTTGCCCAGAAACACCATCCGATTGGCGACCTTTTGACAGAACACCTCGTCATGCTCCACAAAAACCATGGGCGGGGCATAGCGCAGCAGCAGCTCCTCAATTTGCAGCCGGGAGTCCACGTCCACATAGTTGAGGGGCTCATCCCAGAGATAGAGATGGGCCTGCTGGGCGAGACTTCTGGCGATCAGGACCTTCTTTTTCTGTCCGGCAGAGAGCTCCGAGAGCTCCTGCTCAAAATGCTCCCGGGAAAAATCCAGTTTGCGCAGGATGGCCTTAAAGAGCGTCTCATCCACGCCGCAGGCTCTGATCCAATCCCGCATGCCGCCCTGCAAAAAGCTGGCGTCCTGGGGCACATAGGAGACAATCAGCCCCTGCGGCAGGAGAAGGGTTCCGCTGTGTTCCAGCGTGTGGCCGGCAAGGAGTTTGAGAATGCTGGATTTCCCACATCCGTTTGGCCCCCGGAGCGCGACGCGGTCCCCCGCCTCCACAACAAAACTGATGTCCTCAAACACCGGACGGCCGCCGTAGCAAACGCCCAGCCCGCGGGCCTCCGCCAGGCGTCGCTTGGGAAACTCCAGGGGATGGATTTTGAGGGGCTCGCTCTCCTCAACGTTTTTGAGCAGCCCGGCCTTCTCCGTGAGGGCTGCGTCCATGCGGCGCTCCATGTTCTTGGCCCGCTGCATCATCTTGGCCGCCTTGTGCCCGATATAGCCCTTGTCTGCGGCGTCGTCCCCCCACTTGCTCTTCTCCACCCTCTCCGCCCAGTTGGCCGTCCGTCCCCTGGCTGCGTTCAGCCGGGCAATATCTCTGCGCAGCTCCTTGTTTTGCTGCCGCTCCAGGGCGTCCCGCTCCTCCTTGCCCGCCCTCCAGAGGGAGTAGCCGCCCTTCTGCACCTCAATATTCGTCCTGTTGATGCTCAGCGTATGATCGGTCACGGAGTCAAGCAGCATGCGGTCGTGGGAGACCAGCAAAAAGCCCTTCTTTCCGCGGAGGTATTGCGCAAGAACCTGCCTGCCCTGCATATCCAGATGATTGGTGGGCTCGTCCAGGAGCAGCAAGGTGTTCTTGCGCAGCAGCAGCGCCCC
>JAHZEH010000145.1 GCA_019421925.1 Clostridia bacterium | reverse complement strand
ACCCCGAAAAAACTCGCCGCAGAACGCGGGGAGTGCTTTTTGTATGGCGCGTAGTTTTTGAGTATAGATACGCGTGCGCTCGCTGGCAAAGCTCGGGACATCAGGCATAGTCGTTCTCCAATTTCATCAAATTCATCAGAGTGGGGATCGGATTCATTCTACTACAACTATTCGCTAAAGACAAGTTTAGCGAATAGTTGTAGGTGGATTCCCGCAACGATCCGCTAAACTCGCTCAAATGCTGCTTGCCCGCCGGTTTCTATTGCGGCGGATTTGCCTTTTTGATGGCCCCTGTTGCCAGCGCGTCGCACCGGTTGTTGTATGGATTGTCGCTGTGGCCCTTTACCTTATGCCAATGCACCGTATGGGTTTGCGCCAGTTCCAGCAGCTTTCCCACAGGTCGCGGTTTTCCACCGGCTTTTTGTCGCTGGCCTTGCGCCAGCCGTTTCGTTGCCAGCCTCTGAGCCAGTTCTGCTCAAAGGCATTATACAAATAGGCGCTGTCTGTGTACAGATCCACGATGCAGGCCTCTTTGAGCAGAGACAGCGCCTCAATAGCCGCTGTCTGTTCCATCCGGTTATTTGTGGTTTGGGGCTCAAAGCCCGAGATTTCTTTCTCATGCCCCTGGTAAATCAAGATAGCGCCCCAGCCGCCTGGGCCGGGATTCCCGGAACAGGCGCCGTCGGTGTATATCTGAACCTCTTTCATACGGCAGTTACAATCCTTTTGTTATTATTTTCCCATAAGTTTGGATTTATCGGCGCAAACCCGTACCGCGTCCTGTACGGCAGCGCGCAGGCCCCCTTTTTCCAGGGCGTAGACCGCTTCGATCGTGGTGCCGGCGGGAGAACACACCATGTCCTTGAGCAGCCCGGGATGCTTCCCTGTGTCGATCATCATCTTGCCCGAGCCCAGGACAGTCTGGGCGGCCAGGCGGTAAGCTGTTGCCCGGGGCAGGCCCTCCCTTACGCCCGCGTCGGCCATCGCCTCGATAAACAGGAATACATAGGCAGGGCCACTGCCGCTGACCGCCGTTACGGCGTCCATCAGACGCTCCGGAACCCACTCGAAGATACCGATGGCGCCGAAAATCTGCTCGGCAACGGCCTTCTCGTCCTCTGTGAAGTTGGTGTTGCTGCACAGGGCAGTCGCGCCCGCGCCAACCATAGCGGGGGTGTTGGGCATGACCCGCAGCAGATGGCATTGCCCGGGAAGCATGGAGGTCAGCCGCTCCACGCTGAGGCCAGCGGCGATGGAGATCACCGTTTTTCCGGCAAGCCCCTCCCCTGCCTCAGCCAAAACCTGGGGCACCACATTGGGCTTGACCGCCAGCACGATGACGTCGCTGCTGCGGCAAAGGGCGTCCAGAGAGTCCACTGCGTGATATCCCTGGGCGTCCGCTCTGACTTTCAGCGCATCGTAATGGAGCGCATATGCATAGATCAGGTCCGCCGGGACAACCCCTCCGGATATAATGCCTCCAATGATGGCGGCAGCCATATTCCCGCAGCCCAAGAAGCCTATTTTTTGCTTTAGCATGGAAAATCCTCCTAAAATAGTATTGACGAAAGGTACGAATAAGATTATAATAGATATCGCTGGTTCGCTCAAACAGCACATAGGGGAGTGGCTCAATTGGTAGAGCAGCGGTCTCCAAAACCGCCGGTTGCGTGTTCGAGTCGCGTCTCCCCTGCCAAAGCATCCGTTGCATCATGCGATGGATGCTTTTTTATGTACATTACACTCCAAATAGTATAGCACGCACGGAATATTCTGGCAACCGTGCGTGCTTTTCTCATGAAATATTCCGTTTCAGAACCCGCTTCCCCCGATAAGGGGGCAATTCCTGTGAGATCGTCTCCCACTCCACCCGAAGCTCCTCAAAGGGGACGCAGCTCTCCTCTGCCGCCCTGCGCACCGCCTGCTGCGAGGGCCGTTCATACCCCTCCAGGCAGAGGAGCTTCAGAGTGAGGACAGGCTTGGGATACAGCATGGCATCATAGTCCACCAGGCCCTGAAATGAGAAGAGAGCCTCATCCAGACGGCTGAGGGCGGGAATGCCGCCCATCTCCTGAGACAGGCGGCCGGGGATGCGGTCCAGACGCTTGAGGATGCTTCCGCAGGGACATGGGCCGGGCAGAAAGCGGGCCCTGTCCCCTGTGCGGTACCGCAGGAGGGGCATACCGCGCCGGGTGAGAGTTGTCATCACCAGTTCTCCCCACTCCCCCTCCGCCAAGATCCGGCCGGTCGTGGGCTCTACAATCTCGAAGAGGAGGTCGTTCTCCCTGGGATGCATCCCCGCGTGGGCCCGGCAGTCGATCGCTCCGCCCAGTCCGGCCTCCGTCATGCCAAAGTGCACAAACACCTCGCAGCCCCAAAGAGCCTCGATCTGTTTTTTTAAAGAGTCCGGGATGCAGTCGGTGCTGAGCAGGATCCGCTCGATATTGGTTCCAATTCCATGGGCCTTACAGTAAGCGGCCAGAGCGAGAATCTGCGTGGGCACGCCGATGAGCACCTGCGCTCCCTGTTCCGAGAGGTGCTCCGCCGCTTTGCCAAGATTTTGAATCAGGCCGTGGCGGACAGTTTGTACACCCAGCCGGCCAAGCCCCTGACAGAGCAAATCGCCTGCGTTTCCTGGTGAAGCGCAGGGCAGGAAGATGGCGGCGGTCTCCCCCTCCTTTGCCAGCGTGGCCATGCCCCGGTGGAAGAAATCTATCGTCAGCTCCTGGTCGTCCTGGGTGAAAAAGATGCGCTTGGGGGTCTGTGTGGTTCCGCTGGAGCACAGGGTGATCACCCGTTCGATCTCACTCTGGGAGACGCAAAGCATGCGATGGCCGTCCTTTCTCAAGTCCTCCTCTGTGGTAAAGGGGAGAGCGGAGAACTCCTCCAGGGAGTTGGGGACCCGGGTATTGCGGTAGAGCTGCTGATAAAAGGGGGCGCGCGCCTTGGCCAGTGCCATCACCCTGCGAGCCTGCTCAAACTGCCAACCCGCTAGCGCCTCCCGGGACAGCGGGGCGGCCAGGCCCAGCTTTTGCCCGATCCAGCCGTCCAGCGGCGAAATCATGGCTGTATGCCCCGATAAAGGGTCCCGCCCATGGTGGAGGACAGGTTATAGGCGCAAAACGGGATGAGGTTGACCTTTCCCTCTCTGCGGCAGACCACATGAATATAGCAGTCCCGCAGCCTCTCCAGGTCCAGATTCCATGCGTCCATAAAGGCCATGGAGGAGATGGCCAGGGAGTGGTTGTCGATGCGGTCCAGGAAGGCGTCCAGAGAGGCGGTGGCGCTGGGTTTCCCGCTGCTTAATTTGGGTGAGGACTGGCCTCTGCGTCCCGACCAATGGCGGGCCACAAATTTCTGGGCCTTCCTGGCGGCCTGCCCGGCAACCGGCGGTTTTCCACAGCAGCAGCTCTGGGGAGCGGACCAGGGGCGCAGGGAGCCGTCCTCCATCTCGATGAAATTCCCGCTGAAGGAGCAGTATGCGTTCTCCGCCCCCCCGGGGGAGAACTGCTCCATGGAGAGCTTGCCGCCGCTCTGATGCTCGATCTCCCAGAGAAGATCGGACAGAGTGAACCTCTCCTCCGGCGGCTGTATCCCATACCTCCCAAAATAACTGACGGGCTGAAAATGAACGCCGCGCACTGTGGGCATCTGGGAGAAGGCGAAGCGCAGAATATCGCCAATCTCGTCGATATTGACGTCCGGCACAAGCACCGGGACAAGCACAACGCCCAACCCGGCCTCTCTGCAGGCCTCAATGGCCCTCTGCTTTTGTTCAAACAGAGGGCGTCCGCGCAGGGCCTGATAGGTGCTGTCCCGCAGGCCGTCGAACTGCAAAAAGACACAGTCCAGCCCCGCCTCCCTGAGACAGTCCAGATATTCTTTGTCGCTGGCGATGCGCAGGCCGTTTGTGTTGAGCTGGAAAAAGGTAAAACCCCTCTCCCGGCCCATTCGGATGATTTCGGGCAGGTCCTCCCGCTCGGTCGGTTCACCGCCGGAGAGCTGGATATTGAAGGGACCGCCGCATCTCATCATCTCGTCGAACCGCTGTCCGATGTCTTCCAAAGAAGGATCCTGTCCCTGGGGGCTCCCGGCGGAGGCGTAGCAGATGGGGCAGCCCAGGGAGCAGCGCTGGGTGACCTCCAACAGGACGCAGCAGGTATGCTGCCGGTGTTCGGGACAGAGCCCGCAGTCGTAGGGGCAGCCCCGTTGAACAACCCCCGCGCCGTTGATAGGGGCGGAGGGGATTTTTTCGTTAGCCCAGCCCTCATATGGGAGCTGACCTCCCCATATCTTTGTTTTAAAATGCCCGTGACGGGGACAGTCCTTCTCCAGGTAGACCTCCCTTCCATAGGCCACACGGCTGGCCGGGATTCTCTCGAGGCAGACCGGGCAGACGCTCTGGGTTGTGCTTAAAACAGTGCTACTCATGGATAATCTTCCTTCCCGTGATGTGGCTCAGATTTTCCTCAAAGGCCTGCATGCCGGCTTCATAGCGCTCGTCCGGATAGCTGGCTTTGACCACGGTATCGTTGAGCATCCCTTTGACCTGGGAGCCGTCTTTAAGATGGAGGAAGAAAAAAGGCCGCCGGTAGTTCCGCTTGATCTGAAAGGTTCCCAGGGGGCGCAGCGCCTCTAAAAAAGCCTCGTCCACCCTGAAAGGCAGGACATACCCGTAGGTCTGGGCCTGGGAGAAGCAGTTTTCAACTTTGATGCGCACGATCTCATCCATCGCTCAGTATCTCCTCAAAGGCGGAGAGCACCGCGCCGATCTCCTTTTCCGTTGTGAAGCGGGACAGGCTGAGGCGAACGCTTCCGGCGGCGGGGAAACCCAGGGCCGGAAGGATGCGGGGGGCGCAGTGGAGGCCCGTGCGGCAGACGATGTCATAGCCGCCGACCAGCACATCCCCCCAGTCCTCAGGGGACAGTGGGCCGCCGGTGAAGGCGAGGACGGGAGTCCGTTCCCCCTCCACCTGAACCACCTGGAGGCCCATTCTGAGGAGCCCCTGCTCCAGTGCCATCACATTGGCATTTAAACGGTTGGGATCAAGCGGATATGCAGAGCTCCACTCCAGAGCGGATTGCAGCCCTAAAAAGGAAGGTTCGTTGCCTGTGCCCGCCTCCAGATGAAGGGGCATCTCCCTGGGCATCTCATCCTCGTCGGAGTGAATCCCCGTACCTCCTGTCAGGATGGGGCGGAGCTCCAGACCCTCCCGCACATACAGGCCGCCCGTGCCCTGGGGGCCCAACAGGTATTTATGGCCGGTGAAGGCCGCCATATCCACGTCCCACTTCTGGGGAAGCACGGGAATAACCCCCAGGGACTGGGACGCGTCGAGCAGTACCGCCGCCCCCACATTTTTTGCGGCTTGGGTCAGAGCGGCGCAGTCGTTGACCGCGCCGGTGACGTTTGAGGCATGGGTAAAGGCAGCGAGGCGGGGTTTATGCTGGCGCAACGCCTCCTTCCAGGCGGCCAGAGAGACATGACCGTCCCTCTCCACGGAAACGATGTGATATTGAATGACCCCCAGGCTCTGAAGAAGATGGAGCGGTCTCAGGACTGCATTGTGCTCGGAGGCCGTGGTCAAAACCATGTCCCCCTTTTTCCAGGGGAAACCCAACAGGGCCATGTTGAG
>JAHZEH010000144.1 GCA_019421925.1 Clostridia bacterium | reverse complement strand
GCGTCCGTCTAACGGTCCCCTCCTCTCAAAAAAGGGCCCTTCCTCCATGGAAAGGCCCTTTTCCTCTATTCCTCCCAAATACCGGGACAGCAGGCCGGTCAGGCGGCCTTTTTCTCCTTCTTGTGCAGCTTGCTCCAGAGGGGCGTCGCAATAAAGACGGAGGAGTAGGTGCCGGCCACCAGGCCGATGATGATGGGCAGAGCGAACTCCTTGATGGAATCCACGCCCAGCACATACAGCGCGCCGATGGTGAGCAGCGTCGTGATGGAGGTATTGATGGAGCGCGTCATGCTCTCCTTGATACTCTTGTTGACAATCTCGTCGCGGCCCGTGTCCTTGCGCTTGCCGAGCAGCTTGGTGTTCTCGCGCACCCTGTCGAACACGACGATGGTATTGTTGATGGAGTAACCGACGATCGTCAGCACCGCCGCGATGAAGGAGCTGTTGATCTGCACCTGGAGGATGATGGTGAGCGCCACCATGATGGCCACGTCGTGCAGCAGGCAGAGCACGGCGGAGAGGCCGGAGAGGAACTCAAAGCGAATCCAGATGTAACCCAGGATCAGCACGCCCGCGATAACCACGGAGAGGATGGCGTTGCGGACCAGCTCACGGCTGGCGACCGCGCCCACGCGCTCCACGCCGTCCACCGCCACGTCCGGATATTTCTCGGAGAGGGCGGTGACGATGGCCTGGCGGGTTGCGTTTTCCGCCTGGTCATCGGCAAAGGGCCGGAAGCGGATCACCGCCTGATCCTGTACGGAGGCAGTCGTGCCGCTCTTGACCACAGGCGCGTCGGAGATGCCCTGGGCCTTGAGGGCCGCCGTCACGTCCGCCACGTCAAACTCCCCGCCCATATCCAGGGTGAAGAGCGTGCCGCCTGAGAAATCCACGCCGATGTTGGCGCCTGTGGTGAAGCCCACCACGAGTCCGGCAATCAGAATCACTGCGGACAGGAGGGCGAAGTACTTGAAGTTTTTCGTAAAGAAAGTCATTCTGCCATCCCTCCTTAGCGCCTGGTATAGAGCTTCTCATTGTCGGTCACGCCAATAAAGAGCTTGAGCAGGCCGCGGGTGATAAACACGGCGCTGATAAAGCTGGCAATGATACCGATGAGCAGCGTCACCGCAAAGCTCTTGATGGTGCCCACGCCGAAATACATCAGCACGAGCGCCGCGATGATGGTGGTCACGTTGGAGTCAAGAATTGCGCTGAAAGCCCGCTTGAAGCCGGCATCCACGGCGGTCCTCAGGGACTTGCCCGCCTTGATCTCCTCGCGCACGCGCTCGAAGATGATGACGTTTGCGTCCACAGCCATGCCGATGGCCAGAATGATGCCGGCGATACCGGGCAGCGTGAGCTGCACGCCGGGCACCGTGGCCAGCGCAAAGAATACCAGCAGCATGTAGATGGCCAGCGCGATGTCCGCCACAAGGCCGGAAACCCTGTACATAACCAGCATGAAGAGCATGACCAGGCAGATGCCGATGATGCCGGCGGTGATGCTGTTCTGGAGGGCGTCTTCGCCGAGGGTGGCGCTGATGGAGCGCACCTCGATCTCCTCGAGCTCAATGGGCATAACGCCGCTGCGGATCTGGTTGGCCAGGCGGCTGGCGCTCTCATAGGTGAAATTGCCCGTGATCTGGCCCTCGCCGCTGGTGATGGCCGTCTCGACCGTGGGGGAGGAGATCACTGTCTCGTCCATCTTGATGCTGATGGACTTGCCGGTGCCCGCATATTGAGAGGTGACCGTTGCAAAGGTCTTGGCCGCCTCGTCGTTGAGCTTAAAGCTGACAGCATACTGCCCCTGTTCGTTCATGACCGGCTGCACTTCCAGCATGTCCTTGCCCTCAAAGAGCGTGTTGCCGTCGGCGTCGACAAAGCTGATCTTGGCCGTGGCCACCAGATAGCTGGTGATCTCGTTGGGGTCGTCCACCTGGTTGCTGGCGTTGATGGGGATCTCGATGCGGATCCTGTCGTCGCCCTGGGCGGTCACTGTGGCCTCTGTGAAGCCCTCGGCATCCAGACGGGTGCGGAAGACCTCCATAGCGGTCGCCACATTGGACGCCAGATTTTCATCGTCCTTGTCCACGGCCTCATAGACGGCGGAGACGCCGCCGGTGAGGTCCAGGCCCTGCTTGATGCCGGAAGCGAGCGGCTTGAGCGTATACAGGCCAAAGGACAGGCCGTTGATCGCCACAAAGCCGAGCGCGCCGACGACGAGCAGCAGCACGACAAGCGTGATGATGCTTTTGCTGCGCTTGTTCAATGCGATTTCCTCCTCGTGCGTTCTTTAAAGCGGATTGTATTGATAGAAAAGGATGGCCAGCGGCCACCTTTGCAATTATATAGCCCGTTCCCCCCGGTGTCAACAGATGCCTGGTTCAGCGCCGCATGCACCGCTGGGCCTCTTTCCAGTATTCCTGGACAGAGGCGGCGTTCTTTTCCAGCTCCTCGGGGCGGACGGAGCGGGTAAAGCGGGCCGGGTTCCCCATAACGACTGTGCCGGGCTCGACCACCCTGCCGGGCGGCACGACGCTGCCCGCAGCCACAATGGCGTTTTCCCCAATCACCGCGCCGTCGAGCACGATCGCGCCCATGCCGATAAGCGCCCCGTCGCCCACGGTGCAGCTGTGCAGGATGGCCCCGTGTCCCACCGTGACCCCCCTGCCCACCGTCAGCGGGACGCCATGCTTGGTGTGCAGCACGCAGCAGTCCTGAACGTTGCTCAGAGCGCCGATGGTGATGGGCTCGATATCCCCGCGGATCACGGCGCAGGGCCAGACGCTGCACTGTCCGCCAAAGCGCACGTCCCCGGCCACGTAGGCCCGGTTGTGGATGAAGTCGTCAGCCATTTCCCCGGTCCTCCCACTCCTTGGCATAGATGCCGATGGCGCACTCCAGCCGCTTCCTCTCCATCTCACAGGCCCGCTCATAGGGCTTCATGATATCGCCGTTGAAGTTGTAGGCGTTGGCCGCGCAGCCGCCGCTGCAGAAGAACTTGGCCCAGCAGGACCGGCAGCTCTCCTTGGTCATGACATTGCAGGAACGGAACTGCCCCTGCATCTCCCCGTTAAACGCGCCGGTGAGCACGTTGCCCATGACGAACTCCTGCTTGCCCACGAACTGGTGGCAGGGGTAGATATCGCCCTGGGGGGTGACCGCGACGTACTCGTTGCCCGCGCCGCAGCCCGTCATACGCTTGGCGATACAGGGGCCGTTGCCCAGATCCACCATGAAATGGAAGAAATTGAACCACCGGCCATCCCTGCGCCGCTCATAGAGCATTTTGCCCAGTTTCTCATATTCCTGGAAAATCGCTGGCAGATCCTCCTCCCGGAGGCTGGCGGGATCCCCGTCTGGCAGAACCACGGGCTCTATGGAGATCTGCTCAAAGCCCTGGTCGGCCAGGAATTCCACGTCCTTGCAGAAATCCAGATTGGCCCGGGTGAACGTCCCCCGGATGTAATAATCCTTGCCGAGCTCCTGACGGGAGAGGCCCATCCTTCTGGCCTTGGGCAGGATATATTCGAAGGAGCCCGTCCCGGCCGCCGTCTTGCGCAGCGCGTCGTGGACCTCCTTGCGGCCGTCCACGCTGATGACCACGTTGTGCATCTCACGGTTGCAGTAATCGATGATCTCGTCCGTGATGCCCAGTCCGTTGGTGGTGATGGTGAATTTGAACACCTTGTCGTGGCTCTTCTCCAGAGAACGGCCATAGGCGACGATCTCCTTGACCACCTCAAAGTTCATCAGCGGCTCCCCGCCGAAGAAGTCCACCTCCAGATTTTTGCGCCTGCCGCTGTGGGCAACCAGGAAATCCAGCGCGGCCCTGCCCACCTCGAAGGGCATGAGGGCCCGGCCCAGATGGTATTCCCCCGTAGCGGCAAAGCAGTATTTGCAGCGCAGGTTGCAGTCATGGGCCACGTTGAGGCACATGGCCTTGATAACGTTTCCCCCGGCGATGGGCACGAACTCCTGCTCCTTTTCAAAGAGCTCGCCCCGGCCCCGGAGTTCGTCCAGCTCGGAGAGAACCTCCTCGACATCCTGCTCGGGATAACGGGCGCACAGGGCGGCTTTGGCGCTCTCCCTCCCCTCCCCTTCGAGGAGGCGGGCCGCGTCGCAGGCAAGCTGGTCCACCATGTGCACAGCGCCGCTTTCCACATCCAGCAGGAAGTGCTGCCCGTCATATTCAAAAGCGTGTATCAAAACAGTATCTCCTTTATCGTTCCAACCCGCATGGAAAAGGGCGGGTGAACCCCCGCCCTGCAATCCCTGGAAGGCTTTGTTTACTGATCTTTCTTCAGGCACTTCTGATTGGCCACCGTGCAGGAAGTCTTGCAGGCGGACTGGCAGGAAGCCTGGCACTCGCCGCAGCCGGCGCCGTTGGCCTTGAGGCAAGCGTTCTGGATGGTCTTGATGTGTTTCATAATTCTATCCCTCGCTTTTACAGATAATTCGATAATGATCTTGCTGTATTATACACGAAACGCCAGAATGCCGCAAGAGATCACGAATCTTTTTTATTGCCGAATACCAGGCCTGCCAGCGCGCCGATCGCCAGCCCCATGCCCATATCCAGAAGCGTGGAAGCGTTGAGGGAGAAACTGCCTACCGCCACGGAAAAAACAAGGAGGCCCAGCACCATGAACAGCAGCCCCGCCACCATCCCCCGAAACCAGGGATGGGAGCACTTTTGGCGCACCGCCAGGTATGAAGCAACTGCGATGCCCAGAACCTTGAGAACCTGGTTTGCCACAGGGATGGTCCCCTCGGAGATCAGGCCCATCTTGAGCAGCAGCGCCAGAAGCAGCATGGCGAGCACCGCGAATACGCCCGCGGCCAGAGCGCCCTTGAGCGCGGGAACCAGCCCGGAGACGGAGGAACCCGCACCGCCCCCCCTGGATCTTGGAAACCGATTTGTTTTCTTTTTCATGCGCGCACCTCCTACCTATTGCATGTATATGGAGAAGGCCCCCCTCTTATGCGCGCCTGAACAAGGAAAAGCAAATGGGCGAACCCAGAGGGTTCGCCCATAATCCACAAACGAATGAATCCGGTCCCTATTCCTTGACGCGGCCCTCGTTTTCCACGTCCGCGGTATCCACCGTCGCAATGGCGTTCTTGGAAAGAGAAAGCTTGACCTTATCGGGGCCACATTCGATGGTGATGATGTTTTCCTTCACCGTGACCACGCGGCCATAGAAGCCGCCGATGGTGCGGATGCTGTCGCCGGGCTTGACGGCGTCGAGCATAGCCTTGACCTTCTTGTCGCGCTTGCGCTGAGGGATGATCATAATCGCAAACATGGCGATGAGCATCACGATCAGCAGGCCGGGCCCTTTGATAAAGTTCACAACCGATTCAGACATAGGAGCAATCACCTTTCTGGATAAAAATTCACGCACTTTCCACAGTACTTTTATGATTGTACCCAAACCGGGCGCTATAAGTCAAGCTCTTTCGGCTGAAGGAGGACAAAACCCGTTCAATCAGTCGTCAATACTGCTCAAATACCAGGGTTTTCTGCGCCGGGAAAAGTTCTCCTCCGTTTCCCGTCCCGGCGAGCAGGCTGGCAAATCCAGGGGCGCTCCAGTCCAT
The DNA here is from genome assembly GCA_019421925.1 of Clostridia bacterium. Classification (GTDB taxonomy): domain Bacteria; phylum Bacillota; class Clostridia; order Christensenellales; family CALWSW01; genus JAHZEH01. The sequence continues at coordinate 50 of JAHZEH010000144.1, read as the reverse complement.
CTCGGCTCCCCCTTCGGCTCTCTGCGCGTGAAGCACGCCGTCCTCAACGC
>JAHZEH010000143.1 GCA_019421925.1 Clostridia bacterium | reverse complement strand
CAAGGATCCCCGCCAAAAGCGCCCGGTCCGTACCGTGTCCCCTGCCCGTCTGGGCGAAGCTGCCATAGAGGACAAATTCCACCTCCGCCACATCCGGCCCGGCGATCTTGCCCGCCACCTGGGCAAGGCGCGCCGCCCCCGCCGTGTGGGAACTGGAGGGGCCGATCATACGGGGACCGATGATATCAAAAGCGCTGTAGTCCATGAGGCGTTTCTGCATGGGGAAACCTCCTGCTTTATTTTTTACCATTCTATCACAGGTTTGATCTTTGCACCCCCGCCATGTATAATCAAAATACAAGCGGATTCCACACATTGGTTGCCGTGCGCCGCATATACCCCGCCTGCGGGCTCCCGGCGGGGTTTTTGGACGGATTTAATTATTAAATATACATAATAAAGGAGGTATGCTATGTCCCAAATTCTTATTTTCTTCGCCATTGTCCTGCTGCTCTGTATCTCCGCCGGTAAGGTTCTCAACAAGCTGGGCGTGCCTGTGCTGCTGGTGTTTCTGGTGCTGGGCATGATCTTCGGCTCGGACGGGATCGGCGTGCATTTTGACAACTACAGTGTGGCAGCGGATTTTTCCACCATCGCCCTGATCTTCATCATGTTCTACGGCGGCTTCGGCACCAACTGGAAGGAGACCAGGAGCGTGGCCCCCCAGGCCATCGTCCTCTCCACGCTGGGCACAGTGATCACCGCCGGCCTGACCGCCCTCTTCTGCCGGCTGGCCCTGGGGATGAGCTGGCTCTCCAGCCTGCTGGTGGGCTCTGTGGTGTGCTCGACGGACGCGGCCTCCGTGTTTGGTATCCTTCGCTCCCAGAAGATGAAACTGAAGGGAGGGCTCGCCCCCCTGCTGGAGATGGAGAGCGGAAGCAACGACCCCACCTCCTACATGCTCACCATGATCTCCGTCTCCCTCCTGACCGGCTCCTCGGGCGACCCCATCTGGCTGATGCTTCTCAAGCAGGTGGCCTTGGGCCTGGGGGTGGGCCTGGCCATCGGCTCGGTCTCCGTCTGGCTCGTCCACCGGGTACGCCTGGAAGCCGACGGCTTCTACTCCCTGTATGTGGCGGCGGTAGCAATCCTGGCCTACGCCCTGTGCGACATTCTGGGGGGCAACGGCTTTCTGTGCGTCTATCTGGTCGGCGTCATCCTGGGCACCTGCAAACTCTTCTAGCGCCGCCAGTTGGAACACTTCTTCGACGGCGTCTCCTGGATGATGCAGATCATGCTCTTTTTCATGCTGGGCCTGCTCTCCTTCCCCTCCCAGCTCCCGGCGGTGCTGCTCACGGGCACGCTGCTCTCCCTCTTCATGATCTTCGTGGCCCGTCCCATCGCCGTTTTCTCCATCCTGACCCCCTTCCGCATGCCCTTCAGGCAGCAGGTCTTTGTGTCCTGGGTGGGCGTGCGCGGCGCAGCCTCCATCGTGTTCGCCATCTACGCGGTCATGCATTCGGCAGTGGAAAACGACCTGTTCCATCTGGTGCTGTGCGTCGTGCTCTTCTCTGTCCTGCTTCAGGGCACGCTCATTCCTCCTCTGGCCAAAAAGCTCAAGCTGGCCCTGCCCGAAGAGGAGGGCGGCCTGACCTCTTTCGCCGACCTGGGGGAGGAGGTCCACGCCCAGCTGCGGGAGTTCACTATCCCCTCCAAACACCCTTTGGCGGGCAGGAGCGTGGCCGAGGCCGGACTGCCCGACGACGTGCTGATTGTGATGGTCATCCGGGGCAATAATCATATCATCCCCAAAGGGGCCACCATCTTGCACGAGAACGACCGGCTTGTCCTCAGCGGGGATGATTTTGCCGCGCTGCAGCTATAAAATAAGGTAAAACGGCGCAAATGCGGCAACCTTTTATTGACAAGCACGCTTCCATGCGCCACAATAATACAATCACGTAACTAGATTATGAGGGGTGTTATCATGAGCGAAATCAATCCTGCCGCCGAATCCGTCACCCGCAATTTCATCGAGGAGATTGTGGAAGAGGAACTTGTGAGCAAACAAAACCGCGTTTGCACCCGTTTTCCCCCCGAACCCAACGGCTATCTCCATATCGGCCATGCCAAAGCCATCTGCATTGACTTCGGCATCGCCCGCAAATACGGCGGCACGGTCAACCTGCGCATGGACGATACCAACCCCGCTAAAGAGAACATGGAATACGTCAACTCCATCATGGAGGACGTGCGCTGGCTGGGCTTCGACTGGGATAACCTGTTTTTTGCCTCCGACTACTACGAGCGGCTCTATGAGTTCGCCGTTATCCTCATCAAAAAGGGCAAGGCCTTTGTGTGCGACATGTCTGCCGAGGAGATGCGGGCAAACCGGGGCACTCTGACCGAACCGGGCAAGGCGTCCCCCTGGCGGGACCGCTCCGTGGAGGAGAACCTGGATCTGTTCGCGCGCATGCGGGCCGGAGAATTTGAGGACGGCGCAAAGGTCCTGCGGGCGAAGATCGACATGGGCAGCCCCAATATGAACATGCGCGACCCGGTCATCTACCGCATCGCCCGGGCCACCCACTACCGCACGGGGGACGACTGGTGCATCTATCCCATGTATGACTTTGCCCACCCACTCTCTGATGCAATCGAGGGCATCACCCACTCCATCTGCACCCTGGAATTTGAGGATCACCGTCCCCTGTACGACTGGTTCATCCGGGAGGTGGGCCTGTGGCCCCTGCCCCCCCGCCAGATCGAATTTGCCCGTCTGGGCGTCACCCGCACCATCATGAGCAAGCGCTATCTCAAGCGCCTCGTGGATATGGGCGTAGTCTCGGGCTGGGATGACCCCCGAATGCCCACCCTGTCCGGCCTGCGCCGCCGGGGCTATACCCCTGAGTCTATCCGTAATTTCTGCGAACTCATCGGCGTGGCCAAGAGCAACTCCATGGTGGACGCGGCCATGCTGGAGCACTGCGTGCGGGACGACCTCAACAGCCGGGCCCCCCGCATGATGGCTGTCACCCGCCCGGTCAAGGTGGTCATCGAGAACTGGCCCGAGGGCAAATATGAGGAAATCCTCCTGGAAAACATGCCGGGCAACCCGGAGGCGGGCAGCCGCACCCTGCGCTTTGGCCGGGAACTCTTCATAGAGTCGGACGACTTCATGGAAAATCCCCCCAAGAAGTATTTCCGCCTGACGCTGGGCGGCGAGGTGCGCCTCAAAAACGCCTACATCATTCGCTGCGAAGGCATTGAGAAGGATGACTCCGGCAACGTCACCCTCATCCGCTGCACCTATGACCCCGCCAGCAAGAGCGGCGAGGGGGCCCGCAAGGTCAAAGGCACCCTCCACTGGTTGAGCGCCGGGGACGCCGTGCCCGCCGAATTCCGCCTTTACGACTACCTGCTTCTGCCCGACGACGATCCCGAGACCGGGGGCAAGGATTTCTCCGAGCGCATGAACCCGGACTCCATCGAGATCCTCAGGGGCCTGGTGGAGCCCGCCCTGGCGGCTTACGGCACCGGGGACAAGGCCCAGTTCATGCGGGTGGGATATTTCTGCAAGGACAGGGACAGCACCCCCGACCTGCCGGTCTACAACCGCATCGTCGGCCTCAAGGACACCTGGGCGAAGGTGAACCGGTAGGCGGCGGGGTGTCGCGAAACCGGCTTACGCCGCTTCCGCGAGGGGGGCAGGCCCTGCCTGCTCGCTCCGCTCGCGGCCGGCAGGGCCTGAGGGGTGGGAAAGCCTGCGGCTTTCCATCCGTTCCGGCGCACCGGTCGCCGGAGCCGGAAGGACGTCAGGGGGCTGCGGCCCCCTGACCACCCCCTGGGGTTGGGGGACTCCGTCCCCCTTGCCCCCCTGCGGGGGCTCCGCCCCCCGACCCCCTTTGCGGGGGCTGCGGCCCCTCGGATTGGGGGACGCTGTCCCCCTTACCCCCCTTTTGCGGGGGCTCCGCCCCCTCGGGTTGGGGGACGCTGTCTCCCTTGCCTCCTTTTGCGGGGGCTTCGCCCCCTGCTCCCCCCAGGCAAATGACACACTCTTGAAACCTACCCAATCCCTGCCGAAATCATTTCCGGGCGGTTTCTCCTGATGTTTCAGGGGAAACCGCCCAAATGGGATTCCCAAGGGATGAGTCCCTTGGGCAGGGGGCGTGGGGGACTGAGTCCCCCACCACACCACGCATCACAAATTGAGGAGAAGATCAACGCCATGAGAATCCGCACGAGGTTTGCACCCAGCCCCACCGGCTATATGCATATCGGTAACCTGCGCTCCGCCCTGTACGCCTACCTGTTCGCCAAGGGCCAGGGAGGGGATTTCATCCTGCGCATCGAGGATACCGACCAGGAACGCCTGGTGGAGGGCGCCACCGATATCATCTACAACACCCTCAAACAGGTGGGCATGAACTGGGACGAGGGCCCGGACATCGGCGGGAACTACGGCCCCTATATCCAGACCCAGCGCCGGGACATATACGCCAGATACGCCCAGCAGCTGGTGGAGAGCGGCCACGCCTATTACTGCTTCTGCACCAAGGAGGACCTGGAGGAGCGCCGCTCCGCCGCTGCCGCCCGTGGGGAGACCTTCAAATATGACAAACACTGCCTGAACCTGTCCAGGGAACAGATCGGGCAATACCTCTCCGAGGGCCGTCCCTATGTCATCCGCCAAAACGTGCCCACCGAGGGCCAGACCAGCTTTGACGACATGATCTTCGGCCATATCACCGTGGACAACGCCGAGCTGGATGACAACGTGCTCATCAAGGCCGACGGCCTGCCTACCTATAACTTCGCGAACGTGGTGGACGACCATCTGATGGAGATCAGCCATGTCATGCGGGGCATGGAGTATCTCTCCTCCACCCCCAAATATAACCTGCTCTACCAGAGTTTCGGCTGGGACATCCCCCTGTATATCCACATGCCCCCCATCATGAAGGACGCCCAGCACAAGCTGAGCAAGAGAAACGGCGACGCCTCCTTCGGCGATCTGATCGAAAAGGGCTATCTCAAGGACGCCATCATCAACTATATCGCCCTGCTGGGCTGGAACCCCGGCACCACCCAGGAGAAATTCTCCCTCCCGGAGCTCATCTCCGCCTTCTCCATCGAGGGCATGAGCAAAAGCCCCGCCATCTTCGACCCGGCCAAACTGGTCTGGCTCAACGCCGAGTATGTGCGCGCCCTCTCCCCTGACGAGTTCCGCGCCCACGCCCTGCCCTGGTACGAAAAAGCGGGGGTGGCCTCCTGGAAGCTGAATATTCTGGACCGCATCCTCCAACCCCGTGTCGAGTACTTCTCCCAAATCCCGGACATGCTTCGCTTCCTCGTGGAACAGCCCAGCTACTCCCTAGACCTCTACACCAACAAGAAGTCCAAGGTCAACCCGGATATCTCCCGCCAGATCATCGGGGAGGCCCTGCCCATTCTGGAGGCCCTGCCCGACTGGGAGGAGGAAACCCTCCACAATGCCCTCATCGGCTGGGCCGCCGAGACGGGCCGCAAAAACGGAACTGTTCTCTACCCCCTGCGCATCGCCCTCTCCGGCCAGGCCGTAACGCCCGGCGGCACTATCGAAATCGCCGCCCTTCTGGGCCGGGAGGAGTCCTTCCGGCGCTTAAAGGAGGGCCTGGCCAGGCTGGGCTGAAATTGAACACACCCCACAAAAGCGCCGGTATTCCGGCGCTTGAGCTTGTCAAAAAAGTCCATTCGGACTTTTTTGAGGTTACG
>JAHZEH010000142.1 GCA_019421925.1 Clostridia bacterium | reverse complement strand
ACAGTCGCCGCAGGATCTTGTCGTTGCCATTGCCGGAAATCCAAATGTCGGAAAGAGCACAGTCTTCAACGCTCTCACCGGCCTGAACCAGCATACCGGAAACTGGCCTGGAAAAACCGTGGCCAATGCACAGGGATATTGCAGCACAAAAAAGCACTCCTATGTGATGGTGGATATTCCGGGCACCTACTCGCTGATGGCGCACTCCGCCGAGGAGGAGGTTGCCAGAAACTTCATCTGCTTCGGAGAGCCGGACGCCGTGGTCGTCGTCTGCGACGCCACCTGCTTGGAGCGCAATCTCAACCTGGTGCTGCAATCCATAGAGATATCAAGCAAGGTCATCGTCTGTGTCAACCTCATGGACGAAGCCAGTCGAAAGTCCATCAGGATCGATCTCAAAATCCTCTCCGCGCGGCTGGGCGTTCCGGTTGTGGGCTCGGTAGCTCGCAAAAAAAAGAGCCTTGCCGGCCTTCTGTCCGCGCTGGACACCCTTATGGATGAGCCGCCGGAACAAATCCCAATCCCTCTCCACTACAGCCAGCCCATAGAGAAAGCGGTCTCTGTCGTAGAAAAGGAGCTCAAACGGATGATTGGGGACAGACTCAATGTCCGGTGGCTCAGTCTGAAACTTCTCGACCAGGACCCCTCTCTCATCGGTGAAATTCACGCCTATTTGGGGGAGGACATTCTCATGGATCAGCCTTTGGCGGCCGCTCTTGAAGAAGCACATACGCTGCTCGCCAGAGAGGGACTGGACGCCGGGCGGCTGAAAGATGAAATCGTTTCATCGCTGATGCTCCGGGCGGAGAAAATCTGCAAAGACGCAGTAATCCATGAGAAATCCGGCTATCATGCTCTGGACCGACGGCTCGACCGCATTTTGACCAGCCGGTGGTCGGGGTATCCCATTATGCTCGCACTTCTCGCCCTGGTCTTCTGGCTGACGATTGCGGGGGCCAATTACCCCTCTTCTCTGCTGTCCGACGGCCTTTTTTGGATTCAGGAACGTCTGAGCGAATTATTCGCCGCCCTTCACGCCCCGGAATGGCTCCACGGTGCGCTGGTACTCGGCGTCTACCGCGTCCTCGCCTGGGTGATCTCCGTGATGCTTCCCCCCATGGCCATCTTTTTCCCCTTGTTCACGTTGTTGGAGGATTCCGGCTATCTCCCCCGAATCGCCTATAATCTGGATAAGCCCTTCCAGCGCTGCCACGCCTGCGGCAAACAGGCGCTGACCATGTGCATGGGCTTTGGCTGCAATGCGGCGGGTGTGACCGGCTGCCGGATCATCGACTCCCCACGGGAGCGCCTGCTCGCCATTCTGACCAACAACTTCGTCCCCTGCAACGGCCGGTTCCCTACGCTCATCGCTATCTTATCCATGTTCTTTGTGGGGGCCTCGGCGGGAGCATTGGGCTCTCTTCTGTCCGCCCTGCTTCTGACGCTTCTCATCGTATTGGGGGTGGGTATAACCTTCGCTGTCACCCGATTCCTCTCTGCCACGTTCCTCAAAGGGGTCCCCTCCTCCTTTACCTTGGAGCTCCCCCCCTACCGTCGGCCCCAAGTTGGCAGAGTGCTTGTCCGGTCCGTCTTTGACCGCACGCTCTTTGTTCTGGGGCGGGCTGCGGCCTTTGCAGCGCCTGCCGGCCTTGTTATCTGGATCATGGCCAACGTCACAGTCGGGGACGCCAGCCTCCTTCATCACTGCGCTTCCTTTCTGGACCCGTTTGCCAGGCTCCTGGGGCTGGATGGTGTCATCCTCATCGCATTCATCCTGGGCCTGCCTGCCAATGAGATTGTCGTGCCCATCATCATCATGGCATATATGGCTCAGGGCAGCATCATGGAACTGGATAGCCTCGCCCAGATGCGGGAACTCTTTATCGCAAACGGGTGGACCTGGATGACCGCGGTGAGCACCATGCTCTTCTGCCTGATACACTGGCCCTGTTCCACCACGCTCATGACGATCCGAAAGGAGACAGGGAGCTGGAAGTGGACGGCGGTAGCGGCCCTTTTGCCAACAGTGATCGGCATTGCGGCCTGCTTCGTATTTGCTACTGTAGCGGGAGTATTATGCTAAGGCTATGTGTCACAATCATTCCCTGATTTAATATGAATATGTTCACAATATATCTGAATCTTTAAGCCGTTGTAGGTGCATTTTATTCGGGTATTGTTTGTTAAAGACGACCTACTTCGGTCGTCTTTTTCGTTGACAAATTTTGGCAGTTTGGATATATTAGGTAAAAATACATACCTCTATTTTAGTCTTTATATAGCAAAGAAAAGATGTGTCGCAACGTCCGCGGTTATGCGTCTTGGGATGCCTAGTTTTGGTTGCGTATTTTTTTGTATTCATAAAAGAAAGGAAGAAGAAAAAATTATGTCTGCCCCAAAGAAATGTCCGCTCTGCGGTGAAACAATTGGATGGATACAAATTGACAAGCAAAAGAAAGGTTTCAGCCTTGGTAAATCAGTAGCAGGTGGAGTAATTTTTGGCCCGCTAGGACTAATAGCTGGAACAGGTGGAAAAAAAATGGTTGCATATCACTGTAAAGCTTGTGGATTTGAACACGAATACAAAAAATAAAAACCTCTATACCGAATATTGACAGAATTTAGAAAATAACTATATCAGTTATTTTCTAACTACCGATTATCAACCATTTATTGTGACAGAGCCTCTACTAAAGATGCCCAGGTTCCATTTTGAGGTGTTTTTCCAGCCAAATACTCCTGGAAGGGAATTGCAACACCCTGAAATATCGCCGCATTACGGTAAAGAAACCTCTCTTTGTCCGGATGCGCTCATGTCCGTACTTTCCGAGGCCTGCTCTTGGGCAAAGGTGCAATTTGCCGCAGCTTTGTTTCCGGCCGAAGTCCGCACCAGCTTTGAATCGTATAACGGCTGATCCCGTACTCGCGGCTTACTTCTCGCTGACCTTTTCCTGCTTTGATTTCTCTGCGAACGTGTCCTTTCATTTCTTCACTATAATGAACCATTCCTTTTTTCCCTGACATAGCAACACCCCCTGATGTAGTTCTATTTTCCTACATCAGGGGGCTTTTTGTCTATTGTCCGTTTTTTCTGGTTCAGTTCAACGTGCCCGGCTTTTATTAATTTTTCTCCTTTACTTCTCCGTGGGCATCTCACTGAGAGCATAGCCCGGCTTTTTGGAGAGCCCGTGCTGGCGGTCAAAGTTCTCCTTGTTTTTTTCCAGATACCGCCTGTGAAGCTCCTCCCCATCCATCCCCATTTTGAGGCACATGCTGGTGAAGAAATGGAGGATGTCAACCAGCTCTCCTTTTACCGCCTCCTCGTCAATGGGCTTGGGGTTCTTCCACCATTTATAGTTGACCTCGTTGATGAGCTCGGAGAGCTCGTCCATCATAGCGAGCGTCTCCTTCTGAATCCACTCCTCCCGCGAGATCCCCGTCAGGCCGCGCTTTTGCAGGACCTCCTCGTCGAACATGGCCTGCATCATGAAAATTTCATCCAGTTTGTCCATCATAGCAAAACTTCCTCTTCCGCCGTACTGATTTACCACAACTTATTGACGTCCGACTCGAAACCCTTCACCTTACCCACGAGAGCGCCGCACATGTTCTCCGTGGACAGAACCGTTTGTGCGATCTCCATGATGTCGTCCTGGGTTACTGCCTCAATGGAGCGGACGATCTCCTCCTCCGAGCGCACCCTGCCGTAGAGCAGCTTGTTTTTACCGATTGCGCTCATGCGGGCGCCCGTGCTCTCATTGCCCAGGATATAGCTGCCCTTGAGCTGATCCTTGCTGCGGGAGAATTCCAAATCGGACAGGCCATTTTTACGCACATCCTCCATCTCCTGGAGCATCAGATCAAGCACAGTCCTGGCCTGTCCCGCATTGGTACCGGCATAAAAGCCCAGCGTGCCCGTATCCCGATAAGAGGAGGCAAAAGAGTACACCGAGTAGGCAAGGCCCCTCTCTTCCCTGATTTTCTGGAAGAGGCGGGAACTCATCGTTCCGCCGAGGGCGTTGTTGAGCACCAGAAGGGGATAAAAACGCGGGTCCTCGGCGCTGAACGCAGGGGTGGCCAGCGTCACATGGGTCTGCTCAATATCCTTCTCCCTCAGGCTGATACGCTTGCCGGAAGGGGCAGGCGGTGCCGGATAATTTTCCACTGGAAAGGGTTGGGAGGAACTGCCGAAGAGCTCATTGACGCAGTCCGTGATCTCCTGTTCGTCAAAGTCGCCCGCAACGGCCACCAGCATATTTGCCGGCTCATAATGGCGTGCCATGTAGTTCAGGATTCCCTCCCGGGTAAAGGACTGAACGGTCTCCTTGGTTCCCAGAATGGGCGAACCGAGAGGGCTCTTTCCAAAGAAAGTCTCAGAGAGCAGGTCCATTGCCAGGTCCTCCGGGCTGTCCTCCACCATGAGAATCTCTTCCGTGACCACGCCCTTCTCCTTTTTCATCTCCTCCGGGTCAAAAGCGGAATGCAGCACCATATCGCTGAGCACATCCGTCGCCTGCCGCAGGCGGGAACCCATGAACTTTGCATAGTAACAGGTACACTCCTTGGAGGTGAAGGCGTTGAGCTGCGCTCCCATCCCGTCCATCTCCGCAGCAATCTGCTGGGCCGAGCGCCTCTGGGTGCCTTTAAAGAGCATGTGCTCGATGAAATGGGAAATTCCCGCCTCGTTGTCCCGTTCCTTGACGGAACCCGTTCCAATCCATACCCCCAGAGAGATGGACTGGTAATGGGGCAGTTTCTGGCCAATGATTCTCAGCCCGTTGGGAAGAGCGGATTCAAAAAACATAACATCACCTGTTTTTCATTTGTGTTATACCGGATTGCTGTTTATGGGGGCGCGGATGGCGCGCGGCTCCAGCTTTTGTGCGCGAAGCGCCTCCACAGCCCCCTTCAGAGCCTCCAGCATAGTCTTTGTAGGTTCAAAGCGAATTATTGCCCCCGCAAAGGAATCTTTTTGGATTCTCTGCACCAGGTCCTCCGCGCGGCTCGTCTTTCCCTGGACGTCAAAACTGCACAGCAGCACCTGGACGTTCTGGCCCCGCAGCATTCCCTGCAGGTCAAAGGCGTCTCCATCCCGCTCGGGCAGGACGCTGAGTCCTCCGTCGAAGCCCGCCTTCTCCAGAGCCGATCTGCCCCGGTTCAGCTGGGAGATCACCGAGCGTTCAGACCCCATGGCGAGGAGGATTCCCACGCTATGCCCCTCCCTATGCATGCGCCCAAGGAGCTCAGGCTGTTCCTCGGCCCACCGAGGGGAAACAAAGAAATTGACGGGCGCACCCAATTCCTCCGCCTCATCGAGAAGATCGGGCAGGACACTGGAATTCCAGCGTACCACGCACTGCAAGAATACCCCCTCGTCCATCCGGTAGACCGGACCGCTGCTCTGAATAACCGCCTGTGCGGAGGAGGCCCCGCTCAGGAAATAGAGCCCCGCCACAATGCCAAGGACTGCAATGCTCCAGAAATGGCCATGCGCTTTTCTTTTCATCTTCTGCTCCCCTTCCCGCATTCGAAATATCTCTACTATTATGTATGCGGGACAGACAAGCATAATGCACACAGAGCATAACTGCGCCGGGCAGTTATGCTCTGTGATTGCAAACGGAACATGTTCTCAGCGCAGTGCCTTCAAATGCTCTCGGGTTCGCCCTGACAGCTATTGCTGATCCTCAGGCAGAAGCCCTTTGCG
>JAHZEH010000141.1 GCA_019421925.1 Clostridia bacterium | reverse complement strand
TCGTCTGGGGGATGATGTTGCGGCCCCTCGGCAATCCCCGTTGGGATGGGGGACTCCGTCCCCCTTGCCCCCCTTTTGCGGGGGCTTTGGCCCCCTGGCTCCGGGGAGGGACACGGCCCTTGCCGTCTGGGGGACGATGCTGCGGCCCCTTGACAATCCCCGTTGGGATGGGGGACTTCGTCCCCCTTGCCCCCCTTTTGCGGGGGCTTTGGCCCCCTGGCTCCGGGGGATGGGCACGGCTCTTGCCGTCTGGGGGACGATGCTGCGGCCCCTCGGCAATCCCCGTTGGGATGGGGGACTCCGTCCCCCTTGCCCCCTTTGCGGGGGCTTTGGCCCCTTGGCTCCGGGGGATGGATGCGGCTTTTGTCGTCTGGGGGATGATGTTGCGGCCCCTCGGCAATCCCCGTTGGGATGGGGGACTCCGTCCCCCTTGCCCCCCTTTTGCGGGGGCTTTGGCCCCCTGGCTCCGGGGAGGGACACGGCCCTTGCCGTCTGGGGGACGATGCTGCGGCCCCTTGACAATCCCCGTTGGGATGGGGGACTTCGTCCCCCTTGCCCCCCTTTTGCGGGGGCTTTGGCCCCCTGGCTCCGGGGGATGGATACGGCTCTTGCCGTCTGGGGGACGATGCTGCGGCCCCTTGACAATCCCCGCTGGGATGGGGGACTCCGTCCCCCTTGCCCCCTGCACTTCCGGGGGACAGGATCGTTACAAAACTTTGTCCCCATTGCAGGTACGGGTTTTTCAAGAAGCTATCCCAAAATATATATCACAGGACGCGTTTTCCGGCGCGCCCTGTCTCCATGCTCTGGGGAATCCAGAAATACAGGGAAAATGAGGTGCACAATGGATTACACGGTCAGTGAAGTGATTAAATTCGTGGAGGAGAACGACGTCAAGTTCATCCGCCTTGCCTTTTGCGATCTCTACGGGAGGCAGAAGAACATCTCCATCATGCCGGGGGAACTCTCCCGGGCCTTTGAGCGGGGCATCCCTTTTGATGCTTCGGCGGTTACAGGCTTTACGGACGCCGAGCAGTCCGACCTGCTCCTCTTCCCCGATCCGGCCACGCTGGCCGTCCTGCCCTGGCGTCCCCAGCATGGCCGGGCGGTGCGCTTCTTCTGCAACCTCAAGCACCCGGACGGTTCCCAGTTTGCCGGGGACGGCAGGTATATCCTGCGGGTGGCGGCGCAGAAAGCCAGGAAAATGGGCTACGACTGCAAGATCGGCGCGGCCTGCGAGTTCTATCTCTTCGAGTTGGACGACAAGGGCAACCCCACCCATATCCCCCAGGATTTCGCGGGCTACTGCGATATCGCGCCTCTGGATAAGGGGGAGAACGTGCGCCGGGAGATCTGCCTGACTTTGGAGCAGATGGGCATCACCCCCGAGAGCTCCCACCATGAACAGGGCAACGGCCAAAATGAGATCGACTTCCGCTATGGCGACGCCCAGACTGTGGCCGACCAGCTCATCACCTTCAAGTCCGTGGTCAAGACGGTGGCCGCCCGCAACGGGCTCTATGCCTCCTTCCTGCCCAAACCGGTCATGGAGCAGCATGGTTCGGCGCTCCACATCAACATCTCCCTGTTCCAAAACGGGAAGAATATCTTCAAGAGCAACCGGGACGGACACTGCCCCGAGGCCGAGAGCTTCCTCTCCGGGGTCCTGGGCCGCGTGGCGGAGATCACCGCCTTTTTGAATCCCCTGGTCAACTCCTATGCACGCCTGGGCCGCATGGGCGCGCCCAAGTATATCGCCTGGTCCACCAACAACCGGTCCCAGCTCATCCGCATCCCGGCGGTGTCCGGTGAGCAGATGCGCATGGAGGTGCGCTCCCCGGACGCCTCCTGCAACCCCTATCTGGCTTTCGCCCTGCTCATCTATGCGGGCCTGGAGGGCATTGAGAACAAGAAGGCGCTGCCCGCGTCGGCGGACTTCAACGCCTACGAGGCCGGCCCCCAGCAGACCCGGGGTATTCCCGTCCTGCCTGAGGACCTCGGCGCAGCGCTCGCCCTGGCGGAGCGCAGCGAGTTTGTGGCCAAACACCTGCCCGAGCGCACGGTCCAGCATTTCCTGGAGTCCAAGCGCAGGGAGTGGAGCAGTTTTGTCCACGCCCAGGATCAGGCGGCGGAGCAGGCCGTCTATTTTGCGACGGTTTGAGGCCGGCTGCCTGAATATCAGAGAGGAGGGGCTGTATGGACAATGTGCTGATTGTCTCCAGCACGGGCAAAGGCCGGGACTTTTTATGCGAGATGGTGCAGATGGGCGCCGGCGCTGAGATCCGTGCGGCAAACAGCGGGGCCGAGGCCCGGCGTATGCTGCTCGAACAGGACTATGATATCGTCCTCATCAACGCCCCCCTTCAGGATGAATACGGACATGAGCTCTCCCTCATGGCTGCCACGGAGACCTATGCGGGCATCATTCTCATCTGCAAGGGCGAGCATGCCGACGAGGTCTCGGCCAAGGTGGAGGACGCGGGCGTTTTGGTGCTGCCCAAGCCCCTGTCCAGGCCCATGTTCTTCCAGGCTCTGAAGATGGTGTCCACCCTGCGCAGGCGCATGTACGGCCTGCACAAGGAGAATCTGAAACTGCATCAGAAGATTGAGGAGATCCGCCTGGTGGACCGGGCCAAGTGCGTCCTGATGCAGTACCTGTCCATGACCGAGCCTGAGGCGCACCGGTACCTGGAGAAGCAGGCCATGAACCTGAGGGTCTCGAGGACGGAGGTCGCCCAGAGCGTGCTGAGAACCTATGAGACATAGGGGACCTGGAGACCGCCGCCGGGTTTTCAGGGATGTTCCGGGCCGGGAGGGCGGGGGCAGAGACCTGTGCATGGATCCTTTGCAGAGGTGCCTTCTCTTCATTCCAGCGCGAAAAGCAGGAAAGCACGGCCCAGCTGCCGGGAAGGAATTCCCGGTATCTCAGCCAGAAAGAATTGGGGTTGGGAAGCAAACTGCGGCTTTGAGATAACCCCTGGAGTTTGGGATCCACCCCTGTACTCATCCGGGGCGGCGGTCCCGGGTTTGGGGTTTGGGGGACGCCCCCCAATAAAGATTTTTCAGAACGGAGGAACGCGAAAGTGGAAGCAAAAGCCTACCTTGCCCTGGCAAACGGCCAGGTCTTTGAGGCGGAGCGCTTTGGCGCGCCGGGGGAGACCATCGGCGAGCTGGTGTTCAACACCTCGATGACGGGGTATTTGGAGACGTTGACCGACCCCAGCTATTTTGGGCAGATCGTTGTGGCGACCTTCCCCCTGATCGGCAACTACGGGGATATCCCCGCCGACTATGAGAGCGCAGGCATCCACATGTCCGCCTATATCGTCCGCCAGTGGTGTCAGGATCCCTCAAATTTCCGTTGCGGGGGCGATCTTGACACCTTTTTAAAGCGCCAGGGGGTCATCGGCCTGTGCGGCGTCGATACCCGCCGGCTCACCCGTATCATCCGGGAGTCGGGTGTTATGAACGCCGCCATCGTGGACAGCCGGGAGCAGGCAAGCGCCTGGATGGAGCGGGTCCGAGCCTATGAGGTCAGAGACGCCGTGGCCAATGTGACCTGTGACAGGGAGTATGTTCTGAAGCCCGAAAAGCCCGCCCGCAAGGTGGCTCTCTGGGACTTCGGGGCCAAGGCCAACATCTCCCGGGAGCTGGTGAAGCGGGGCTGCGAGGTCGCCGTCCTGCCGGGCAGCGCCACGGCGGAGGAGATTCTCGCCCACAGCCCCGACGGCATCATGCTCACCAACGGCCCGGGCGACCCGGCGGAGAACACCGGCATCATCGGGGAGCTGCGCAAGGTCTGTGCCTCGGGTACGCCCATTTTCGGCATCTGTCTGGGCCACCAGCTCCTGGCCCTGGCCCGGGGGGCAAAAACCGAGAAGCTCAAATACGGCCACAGGGGGGCCAACCAGCCCGCCCTGGACGGGAACACCGGCAGGACCTATGTCACCTCCCAGAATCACGGATACGCCGTGCGCATGGACGCCCTGCCCAAGGGCGGGGCCGTGCGCTTCACAAACGTAAACGACGGCACCTGTGAGGGCATCCAGTACCGGGATATCCCCGCTTTTTCCGTGCAGTTCCATCCGGAGGCGTGCGGCGGGCCGCTGGACACCTCTTTCCTGTTCGACGAATTTATCAAGCTGATGGAGGACCATAGACATGCCGCTCAATCCCAGAATTAAAAAGGTTATGGTCATCGGCTCCGGCCCGATCGTCATTGGGCAGGCGGCGGAGTTTGATTATGCGGGCACCCAGGCCTGCAAGGTGCTGCGGGAGGAGGGGCTGGAGGTCGTCCTGGTCAACTCCAACCCGGCCACCATCATGACAGACAAGGCCATGGCGGACAAGATATACATCGAACCCCTGACCCTGGAGACCATGAAGCGCATTATCGAGATTGAAAAGCCGGACGGACTGCTCTCCACTCTGGGGGGGCAGACCGGGCTGACCCTCTCGATGCAGCTCGCCAAGGAGGGCTTTTTGCGCCAGCACAATGTGATGCTGCTGGGCGCCAGGCCGGACACCATCGACAAGGCTGAGGACCGGCAGATGTTCAAGGACACCATGCAGCTCATCGGCGAGCCGGTCATCCCCTCCCTGGTTGTGACCGAGGTGGACAGGGCGCTCAGTTTTGCAGAGGACATCGGCTATCCCGTCATTGTCCGCCCCGCCTTCACCCTGGGCGGCACGGGCGGCGGCATCGCCGGAGACCCCGGGGAGCTGGAGGAGATCGCGGGCAACGGCCTGCGCCTCTCGCCCATCAACCAGGTGCTGATTGAGAAATGCATCTCGGGCTGGAAGGAGATTGAGTTCGAGGTCATCCGGGACGCCAAGGGCAACGTCATCACAGTCTGCTCCATGGAGAACTTCGACCCTGTGGGCGTCCATACCGGCGACTCCATCGTCATCGCCCCCGCCGTCACCCTCTCGGACAAGGAGTATCAGATGCTCCGCTCCGCTTCCCTCAAGATCATCTCTGAGCTCGAGGTGGAGGGGGGCTGCAACTGCCAGTTTGCCCTGCACCCGGACAGCTTTGAATACGCGGTGATCGAGGTCAATCCCCGCGTGAGCCGCTCCTCCGCCCTGGCCTCCAAGGCCACGGGCTACCCCATCGCCAAGGTGGCCACAAAAATCGCCATCGGCTATACCCTTGACGAGATTGTCAACGCCGTCACCGGCAATACCTACGCCTGCTTTGAGCCCGCTCTGGACTATGTGGTCGTCAAGTTCCCCAAGTGGCCTTTTGACAAGTTTGTCTACGCCAAACGGGACCTGGGCACCCAGATGAAGGCCACGGGGGCGGTCATGTCCATCGGCCTGACCTTCGAGGAGGCCATCATGAAGTCCGTCCGGGGCGCGGAGATCTCCATGGACACCCTGCGGGACAGGAAGCTCGCGCCCCTGTCCACGGAGGAGATACGCGAGCGCCTTCACCACTGCGACGACCAGAGGCTGTTTGTTGTCTACGAGGCCCTGCACCGGGGCGTACCGGTGGATGAGATTCACGCCGTCACCATGATCGACCGCTGGTTTTTGTGCAAGCTGTATAAGCTGGTGCAGATGGAGCGGGAGCTCTCCAGGGGCGTGTTGAGCGAGGAGCTGTACCTGGAGGCCAAGAAAATGGGCTTCCTCAACCAATCCATCGAGAGGATCAGCGGCTGCAAAGTGGAGAGGCCCGCCCTGGAGGCCTATCACATGGTGGACACCTGCGCCGCCGAGTTTGCCGCCCAGAC
>JAHZEH010000140.1:2763-5769 GCA_019421925.1 Clostridia bacterium | reverse complement strand
TTGCCGGGGTTTGTGGAGGGTGAAGAATTTTCGCAGGGTTTGTTTCCATTTTTCCAGGTTTGGGAACACTTAACAGACCAAGCGCTACACTAGATCCATCAGGAGGAAGCCTATGAAACGAATCATATGCGTTCTCGTCGTCTGCGTCACGCTGTGCCTCGCCTTTGGCGCCACGGCGTTTGCGGCCGATGAGAAGAGCGCGCGGCTCGGCATCATTATGGGTGGCAACGTCTGCCTGCGCGCGAAAGCAAGTACGGAGAGCGAGCGTATCGGTACGCTCAACAAGGGGGACGACGTCCTCACCATCGGCTCGCCGGGAAAATTCTTTAAGGTCATTGCCGGCAAGAAAATTGGATATGTATCCGACCAATTCACCGTTGTGCGCTCCTTCAAGGCCGGCGTGAGCACCACGGACGACCTCATCCTCAGGGAGGGCCCCTCCACCTCTGCGGATAAGCTGGGGGCCATCGACAAGGGGGACTCGGTCAACATCTACAACACCAGCGGCGATTACTACTACGTGGTCGCGGGCGAGACCAAGTGCTATGTGGCGAAAAAGTACATCAGCACCTCGGGGACGTCCAAGGCCCAAACGGTGGAGAACGACACCACGGGGCAGGACAGTGAATTCGATCCCAACACCACCGCGTTCTATACCGACAAGCCCGGCAGCTATACGGACGAGGAGCTCTATCTGGCCGCCCAGCTCATTTACGCCGAGGGCAAAAGCCAGAGCGAGGTCAGCTTCCAGGCCATGGCCAGCGTGCTCTTTAACCGCGTCGCCTCCAGCCGGTATCCCGACACCATTGAGGAGAACGTTTTTAAAAAGAACCAGTTCTCAGTGGTGAACGACCGGGAAAAATTCCTGGCTCTCGAGCCCAGCAAACGCGCCAAGGAGGCCATCCAGAAGGTCTTTGTCGAGGGGCAGGTCATCCTTCCGGCGGACGTCATGTATTTCAAAAGCGCCCGGCTTTCCAAGAGCTGGGGCAGCCGCAAATACTACGCAACCATCGGCGGAAACATGTACTACAGCTAAATCCAGGGGAGGCGGATGTTACATCCGCCTCTTTTCTTGCGCCCTCCTTCGGATGGAAACAACTCCCTTTGGAAACAATGTTTTAAGAATTCCAAAGGAGGTTGTTTCCCATGAAAGCGATTATTATGGCTGGCGGCGCAGGGCAGAGGCTGCGCCCCTTGACATGCACCCTGCCCAAGCCCATGGTCCCGGTGATGAATGTGCCGGTGATGGAATATACCCTGCGCCTTCTGCGGGCCCACGGCATCACAAAGGTCTCCGTGACGCTGCAATATCTGCCCAGAAGCGTACAGAGCTACTTTGGGGATGGCAGCGACCTGGGGATGCAGATTGACTATGTGGTGGAGGACAGCCCCCTGGGTACGGCGGGCAGCGTTCTCGCCGCCGGAGCGAATCAGGAGCGGACGCTGGTCATCAGCGGAGACGCCCTGACCGACCTGGATCTGAGCGCCCTCATCAAGTATCACACGGAGAAGGGGGGCAGCGCCACAATCGTGCTCAAAAAGGTGGAGGTTCCCTTGGAGTACGGCGTGGCTGTGACCCAGAAAGGGGACAGGATTGAGCGCTTTATTGAAAAGCCCGACTGGTCCCTGGCCCTGAGCGACTGCGCCAACACAGGAATCTATATCCTGGAGCCCAATGCCTGGCAGGGGTTTGAACAGGGAAAGAAACTGGACTTTGCCTATGACATTTTCCCCGCTATGCTCAAGGCGGGTAAGGATATCTACGGCTATCTGACCGAGGACTACTGGTGTGACATCGGCAACATCGACCAGTATATGGCCGCCCACCGGGACCTGTTCGACGGGCGCTGCAAGCTGCCGCTGCCCCATGCCAACCAGATCGATCACATCTGGGTGGAGGAAGGGGCGCGCCTGGATCACGGCTGCGTCGTCAAGGGCCCCTGCTATATCGGGAAGGGGGCCCACATCAAGACTGGCGCGGCTGTGGAGGCTTACAGCGTCATCGGCAGCGGCTGTACAATCCAGGAGGGGGCCAGCCTGCGCCGCAGCATTCTGTGGAACAACGTGGAGGTGGGCGCTTACAGTGAGCTGCGCGCCGCTGTGGTGTGTTCGGACGTGACCTTCGGAAGGCACACCTCCCTCTTTGAAAGCGCCGTTGCGGCGGAGGGGGCGCGCATCGGAAGCCGCGCCACGCTGCGGAGCGGTGTGCGTGTGTGGCCCCAGAAGGCTCTGCCTGAGGGCTGCTCCGCCACGGCGGATTGGATGTGGAGCCCGGCTTCGGAGGCGCTCTTTACGGGCTGCGAGGTCTGCGGGGGACGCAACGAGCTGCCCAGTGAGCTGGCCTGCCGGTTGGGCAGGGCGGTGGCGACGGCCAGCGGGGAGCATGCCCGAATCGGCATTGCCAGCGACGGATCCGCCCTGGCGGTCCAGAGCAAGCAGGCTGTTATTGCCGGAGCAATGGAGGCGGGCGGGGATATCTACGACCTGGAGAGAACCGTTCTGCCTGTGCTCCGCTTTGGGGCCCAGTCCCTGGGGCTCTCCGCCGCCCTCTATCTGGCTCAGAGAGGGGACCATCTGACCATCCGTCTGCTGGACGGAAAGGGCAACGACGCGGGCAAAGGAGCGGTGCGCTCCGTCCAGACGGCTTTTGAGCAGGGCGGCAACCGCAGCGATATGGAGAACCTGGGGGTTCTGGCTATGCGCTCCAGCATGGAGCACCTGTACTGCGCCTCGGTGATTGCAGGACAGAGGGCCTCTATCCTGCGGCAGAAGGAGGGCGCGGCTTTTTGCGTGGCCCAGGGCATGCCCCTGGACCTGCTGCGTATGCTCTTTGGAGCCTGTTCCTGGCAAGTAATCCCTGCTGAGAATCCCAGGGAGGCAGACCGCAGCGCCCGCAAGAGCGGGGGCATCGGCCTGGGGATTGTGGAAAACTCCCTGGAGCTGTACTGCGGCGGCGAGGCCCTCCGGGGCGAGGGACTGGAGCTTATGCTGGCCAATGTGGACCTG
>JAHZEH010000140.1:0-2753 GCA_019421925.1 Clostridia bacterium | reverse complement strand
GAGAACTCTCCTGACAGATACCCTGACAGGGGACGCTATGAACCTGCTGGCCCGCCGTTTCGGCGCTCGGGTGGAGCGCCTGCCCCAGCGTGAGCTGCAGGCCGCTTTCAAGGAACAGGACACCCTGCTCTCCTCCATGCGCCGGGACCCTTACGCCACGGCGCTGGGGATGGCCGCCCGTCTGTGCGAGCTCTCCATGGGGCTGGAGCAGGTGTTCGCCGAACTGCCCCTGCCCAAGCGGAGCGAGAACACCGTGGCCGTCGCCTTCAAGGACATCGGGCGGGTATTCCGCATGGTGACGGAGGAACAGGGGGGCGCGCGGGTAGACCTGACCGAGGGTGTACGCATCAGCAAGGGCAACGGCTGGGTCAATATCCTGCCCGATGAGAGCGGGAGGCGCATGCGCATCATTGGGCAGTCCTTCTCTGAGGAATACGCCCAGTCCCTGGCGGATTTTTATACAAAGAGAGTCGAAAAGCTCCGTTCCTAATTCAGCGATTCAAGGTCTGCCCCACGGGGCAGAGGCAATATTGCTTGCTTATATTTTTCCAGTATCGTATAATCAATCTGTTATAGTGAGCGGAAATATACAACAAGGAGAGTTATTCATTTGGCATCCAAACTCAAGATCATACCGCTGGGCGGTATTTCGGAAATCGGCAAAAATATGACTGTTATCGAATACGGCAAGGACATCATCGTTGTGGACTGCGGTTCCATTTTCCCGACGGATCAGATGCCCGGTATCGATCTGGTCATCCCGGATATGTCCTATCTGGAGGCGAATGCGCACCGCATCCGCGCGTTCGTCATCACCCACGGCCATGAGGACCACATCGGGGCGATTCCCTATGCATTGGAGAAATTCAATGTGCCTATCTATGCGTCCCGTCTGACGCTCGCCCTCATCCAGCACAAACTGGATGAGCACGGTATCAAAAACGCTCAGTTCCACTGCGTACAGCCTGGGGACACGGTCCGCCTCGGCTGCATGAGCGTTGAATTCATCCGGGCCAACCACTCCATCGCGGGGGCCCACTCCCTGGCCATCACCACGCCCGGGGGAGTCCTCATCCACACGGGCGACTTCAAGATCGACTATACGCCCATCGACGACGCGCCCATGGACCTGGCGCGCTTTGCCTATTATGGACAGAAGGGCGTGCTGTGCCTGATGAGCGACAGCACCAATGCGGAGCTCCCCGGCTACACCATGTCTGAGCGCATGGTGGGGGAGACCTTCGAACGGTATTTCGACGAGGCGGAGGGGCGCATTATCGTCGCCACCTTTGCCTCCAACATCCACCGCATTCAGCAGATCGTCAACTCCGCCCTCAAGCACCGGCGCAAAATCTGCTTCCAGGGCCGCAGCATGCTCAACATCTCCCAGCTCGCAACCGAGCTGGGCTATCTGAGCGTGCGGGAGGAGGATATGATCGAGGTTGAAAAGCTGCGCAAGTACAAAGACAACCAGATCTGCGTCATCACCACCGGCAGCCAGGGAGAGCCCATGAGCGGCCTGGCCCGCATGGCCTCCTCCTCCCACAAGCTGGTCATCGGCAGGGGGGACATGGTCATCATCAGCGCCTCCGCGATTCCCGGCAACGAGCGGACGATCTCCAACGTCATCAACCAGCTCTGCCAAAAGGGGGCCAACGTCATCTATTCGGCGATGGCCGACGTGCATGTCTCCGGCCACGCCCGCCAGGAGGAGCTCAAGCTCATTCTCTCGCTGACCAAACCCAAGTACTTCATCCCCGTCCACGGCGAATACCGCCATCTGATGAACCACGCGATGATTGCCCAGAAGCTGGGCATCCCCGAGTCCAATACGATCATGTGCGACATCGGGGACGTTGTGGAGTTCAGCAAGGGCGCGGCGCGCAAGGTTGCGCCCGTGCCCGCGGGCTCCGTCATGATCGACGGCCTGGGCGTGGGGGACATCGGCAACATCGTGCTGCGCGACCGCAAGCTCCTCTCGGAGGACGGGCTGGTGGTTGTGGTCATCGCTCTGGCCAGAAAGACCGGAAAGCTCCTGGCGGGCCCGGACGTGATTACCCGCGGATTCGTCTATGGGCGCGAAGCGGGGGAGCTCATCGAGGAGGCGCGCAGCGTACTGCGCGGCGTGGTGGCCGACTTCGCCAAAAAGCCCTACTCCGATTGGGCCGCCATCAAAAACAGCATGCGCAACGCTCTGCGGGATTTTTTCTATTCCAAGACCAAGCGCAACCCCGTCATCCTGCCCATCATTCAGGAGGTTTGAGGGCAGACAGGGAAAGAAGAGGAAGTTTTTAGCGAAAGAGGTTGTCCTGTTTGCAAGGAATCCTGATTATTTTCGGCGTCGCATTGGCTGGCATTCTGGCGGGCTGGTTCATTCCCGGCCTGCAAAAAGCGGAAAAGGCCATCGGCGTCGCCCAGAATATCTGTCTGTTTGTTCTCATCGCCCTGATGGGCCTCAAAATCGGCCTGGACGACGAGGTTTTTCACTACATTCCATCCATTGGGCTGATGGCTCTCGCCTTTGCCGCCGCTACCATTCTGGGAAGCGTTCTCTTGACCTTTCTGTTCACAAGGGGGATCAAAAAGCGTGCGGCGGGGGAGGGGGCCGGACAGGCCCAGCAGCAGCCTCCCTCCTTGGGTATGACGGCCGCAATCCTGGTCTGTGTTGTTATCGGGGTAGCTGCCGGGAGGCTCGTGCCCGCTTTTCAGGCCATGCTTCCCCACGTGGACAGTATCGTGATGATAGGCGTGTA
>JAHZEH010000014.1:7890-18246 GCA_019421925.1 Clostridia bacterium | reverse complement strand
GCTCGCCACCGGCAGCACCCGGGTGATCCTGACGAAAAAAGGTATCTCAGAGGTAGTGAACTATACCCCCGAGGTGTTGAAGGAGCAGTACGGCGTCACCCCCGCCCAGATGGTGGAGGTCAAGGGCCTCATGGGGGACAGTTCGGACAATATCCCCGGCGTGCCGGGGGTGGGGGAGAAGACCGCCCTCAAGCTCATCCAGGAGTACGGCAGCGTGGAGGAGGTGCTCTCCCATATCCCCCAGATCAGCGGCAACAAGCTCAGGGAGCGCCTGACCGAATTTGCCGGCCAGGCACGTATGAGCCGGGAACTGGGCCGCATTGTCGTCGACCCGGACGCCCCCGTGCCGCTCACCATTGAGGAGTGCGCCTTTGAGCCCGCTGGAATGGCGGGAGGACGGGAGATGATGCGGGAGCTGGAGCTGCGCACCCTGCTGCGCCGCCTGCCCGAGGGGGAGGCAAAGGGCAGGGAGGAGGCCAAACCCGTCAAGGCCGGCGGAAGAATCGCTGTCCGGACCGGGGAGGAGCTGCGGCAGTGCGTACAAAGATGCGCGGAGGCGGAGAGGGTTGCCCTGCTGTGGGGGGAGGAGCTCTCCCTGGCGGTGGACGGCGGAATCTCCTATTGTATTGGATTGCAGCAGACACTGCTGGACGAGGGCCCGGGTTTTTCAGGCGCGATGCAGGCGCTTAAGCCCATCCTGGAGGCGGAGACGCCCAGAAAGGATGTGTTCGACCTCAAGCGCTGGCTGCACGCTCTGGCCGGGGAGGGGATCACCCTGCGGGGCGCTGATTTTGACGGAATGATTGCCGCCTACCTCCTGCGCCCCACCCGTTCCCAGTACAGCCTGCCCGAACTGTGCGAGGAGTTCGGCCTGCCCCATCAGAACGTGGGTGCGGCCGAGCTGTACAGTCTGTGCGGCGGTATGCGCAGCCGGATGGAAAAAGATGGCCTGCTCCCCCTGTTTGAGGACATTGAGATGCCCCTGTGCTACGTCCTCTATGAGATGGAGCGGGTGGGCTTTACGGTGGACGGCGACGTGCTCAGGGCCTTGGGCAGGCAATATGCCGGGGAGATTGACGCGCTGTCCCAAAAGATATATGATTTGGCGGGCGAGAAGTTCAATATCCTCTCCCCCAAGCAATTGGGGACGGTTCTCTTTGAAAAACTGGGCCTGCCTGCCGGGCGCAAGACCAAGACAGGGTACTCCACGGACGCAGATACCCTGGAGTCCCTGGCGCCCTTCCACGAGATCGTCCAGTGCGTGCTGGATTACCGGCAGAACACCAAGCTCAAGAGCACCTATATCGACGGCCTGCTGGCCGTTCAGGGGGGCGACGGGCGGGTGCACACCAGCTTCAAGCAGACTGTGACGGCCACGGGCCGCATCTCCAGCACCGAGCCCAATTTGCAGAACATCCCGGTGCGCACGGCTATGGGCCGGGAGATCCGCAAGGCCTTCATCGCCTCGCCGGGCAACGTCCTGGTGGGCGCGGATTACTCCCAGATCGAGCTGCGGGTGCTGGCCCATATGGCAGACGACAAGGTGATGCAGGACTCCTTCTGTAAGGAGGAGGATATCCATGCCCGAACGGCGGCGGAGGTATTCGGCGTCCCCCTGGACCAGGTGACGGGGGAGATGCGTTCGGCGGCCAAGGCGGTCAATTTCGGGATTGTCTACGGTATCTCCGACTTTGGCCTGGCACGCAACCTGGGCATTCCCCGCAAGCGGGCGGCGGAATATATTGAAGCATACCTGGCCAAGTATACCGGCGTGCAAAACTACATGCATTCAGTGGTGGAACAGGCCAAGGCCGACGGCTATGTCTCGACCCTCTTTGGCCGCCGCCGGGAGGTGCCGGAGCTCAAGAGCAGCAATTACAACACGCGCAGTTTTGGTGAGCGCGTCGCCATGAACGCCCCGATCCAGGGCACGGCGGCGGACATCATCAAAATCGCCATGATCCGGGTGCCCTGCGCCCTGGAGGCGGAGGGCCTGCGCTCCAGGCTCATCCTGCAGGTGCACGACGAACTGATTGTGGATGCGCCTGAGGACGAGGCGCCCCGGGTGAGCGAGATCGTCCGCCAGTGCATGGAGGGCGTCGCCAAGCTCTCCGTTCCTCTGGTGGCGGACGTGCGCACGGGCAAAAGCTGGTATGATACCAAGTAGGAGAGTTCCATGAAAATCATCGGCCTGACTGGCTCCATCGCCTCGGGCAAATCCACGGTTTCCGCCATCCTCCGGGAGGCAGGGGCCCATATCATCGACGCTGACCTGATCGCGCGGCAGGTGGTTGAGCCCGGCACGCCGGGGGAGGCGCAGGTCCGCGAAGCCTTCCCCGCCGCTTTTGCGGGAGGGGCTCTGGACCGCCGCGCCCTGGGGCGCATCGTCTTTTCCGATCCGCGATCCCTGGCCCGGCTTAACGCCATCACCCATCCCCTCATCCGGGAGGAGATTGCCCGCCAGATCGGGAGGGCGAGGGCGGAGGACCCGGCGGGCGTAGCCGTCATAGACGCTGCGGTGCTCCTGGAGAGCGGCATGGCGGACATGGCGGAGGAGGTCTGGCTGGTGGTTTGCGGCGACGAAGTTCGCCTTTCGCGCATCCTGGAGCGCGACGGGCTGACTGAAGAGGAGGCCCGCGCCCGGATGGCCAGCCAGATGCCCCAGCAGGAGAAGAGAAAGTACGCCCGGCGGGTGATCGACACCACATCGGGCGCTCTGGAAGAAACGCGACGGCAGGCCCTCGAGTGCCTGCGCGCAGCAAAGGGGGAATAACGCCTTGCCGCAAAAAGACAACCGCCGGAAAAAGCTGGCGCTGCGCATTGGGATCGCCCTGGTATTGCTCCTGGCTGCGGTGATTATCGCCATGCTGCTCAACCGCAGGGCGGAGGAGGCGACCTACCGTCTGGACTATCCGGAGCTGATTTCCCAGTATGCCGGGGAGTATGACCTGGACCCCTATCTGGTGGCCGCCGTCATCCATGTGGAGAGCGGCAACCGGGAGACGGTCATATCGGCCCGGGGCGCGGTGGGGCTGATGCAGGTCATGCCCAGCACGGGCGAGTGGATCGCCGGGAAGCTGGGCGAGAGCTTTGACGAGAAGATGCTCCTGGAGGCGGACATCAACATCCGCTACGGCTGCTGGTACCTGCGCTTCATCATGGACCGCATCAGCAACCGGGACGCCTGCATCGCGGCCTACAACGCCGGCCACAATGCGGTTATGCGTTGGCTCGACGACGTCCGATACACGGACGATGGGGAGACGCTCAGCGACATTCCCTATGAGGAGACGCGCAACTATGTGGAGAGAGTAAACAGGGCCTATGAGAAATACAAAAAACTTTACCCCAAAGCGTTTGATTAAGGCGGCACCCGCCCTCCTGCTGGCGCTGGCCCTTGCCGCCTGCGGCGGGAGCGGCAGCGCGGCCCAGCCCACGCCGGCGGCTACGGAACAGCCCGCCGCCGCGGCGGAGATCGCCGAGAGCGGCGGCCAGCTCCTGGTTTATCTGCCTATGAACGTGGGCTCCTATGACCCACTGCTGGCCGGAACCAAGGAGCTGCAGGGCCTGCTCTCGCTCGTATACGAGCCCCTTTTGCAATATGACAGCACATGCAGGCTGTCGGCCAGCCTGGCTGAGACCTGGTCCACTGACGACAGCGGCGTGACCTGGAAGATCGGCCTGCGCCGCAGCGTGCGCTGGCAGGGCTCGGGGGACGTCTTTACGGCGAGGGACGTGCTCTATACTGTCGGACTCCTGCGCAGCGAGGCCTATGCGGACTCCGTTTATGCGCCGCTTCTGGATAAAATTGCCGATATCACGGCGGTGGACGAGTACACTCTGGTGGTGACGGGCGCGGAGCCCGGCATGTCCGTGCTTCACGCGCTGACCTTCCCCATTGTCTCGGAAAAAAACTTTACGCGCAACGCGGGCACCGGTCCCTATGTCATCGAGTATGCGGACGAGGCTGAGGGAATGGAACTGTCCGTCAATTCCAACTGGTGGAAAAAGCCGCCCTATATTACCACGGTCATCGCCCAATGCGCGCCCGATGTGGAGAGCGCCCTGTCCCTGCTGGAGATCCGGCAGATGAACTATGTGCGCACCTCCCTTTTGACCGCCTCCACCTACCGAGCGGCGGGGGCCACCAGCCTGCTGGAGCCCCACACCCAGCACAGCGAGATTCTCTATCTCAACCACGCCAGCTGGCGTTTGCAGGATGTCAGGGTGCGCCAGGCTATCGCCTATGCCCTGGACCGGCGTGACATCATCTCCAAAGCCTATTATAATCACGCCTTTGCCTGCGACGTGCCTGTCCCGCCGGACAGCTGGCTCTACGACTCTGCCAGCAAGATCTATGACACCGACGTGGCCAAGGCGCGCGATCTCCTGGAGGATGCAGGCTGGGCGGATTACGACGAGGACGGCGTGCTGGACAAGCGGGAGGGGGATTCCATCAGCCGCATGCGCCTCACCCTTCTGGTCAACGACACCCCGGACAACCAGGTGCGCAAGGACGTGGCAGCTCTCATCAAGGCCAGGCTGGCGCTGGTGGGGATCGAGGTGGAGATCAACGCCGTCTCCTGGACGGCGCAGAGCAACGACTATCAAAAGGCGTTGGAGGCGGGGGGGTTCGACATGGCTTTGGCGGGCGTCAATCTCGACCGGAGCTTTGACCTGACCCCCTTTGTGGGAACCGGAGGCTCAAAAAACTACGGGAAATACAGCAGCAGCGCCATGGACGCTCTGCTGGCGCAGGCGCGCACCGTGTCGTCCGAAAGTGGGCTCAAGGAGATCATGGCTCAGGTCCAGCAGAAGTTTGTGGAGGACCTGCCCTTTATCCACCTGTACTTCCGCACGTACTCCATCGCCTATTCCAGCGATCTGCGCATCACCTCCGATATCCGCGACACCAACCCCTATCAATCCATTGAGAAGTGGTACTTCACCGCCGCCGGACGGAACATCTTCTCCGGCAACGAATTCGAGGGGGAACACACCACGCCGCCCCCGCTCATCGTGACCCCGGTACAGACGCCGGGGGAGGAGGGCGAACCGGGTGAAACTGGAGGAGAGGAATAATCATGATTGAGATCATCCTGATCCTGGCGACGCTCGGCGTCGACCAACTGACCAAGATGTGGGCTGCGGGCAGCCTGGCGGCCATGGAGGGGGGCATTTTCGACCTCGTCCCCGGCGTGTTCCGCCTGCGCTATGTGGAGAACCGGGGCGCGGCCTTCGGCATGCTCCAGGGGCAGGCCTGGCTGTTCTATATTTTGACGGCGGTGGCCGTCGTGGGCATCGGTTATGTGCTCCTCTTCAAACGCAGGAAGATGAGCAGGCTCATGTGCATTGCCTTTGCCCTGCTGCTGTCGGGCGCGGTGGGAAATTTTATCGACCGGGTAGCGCTGGGCTATGTCCGGGATATGTTTGACTTCTATCTGATCAATTTCGCCGTGTTCAACGTGGCGGATATGTGCATCACCATCGGCGCGGCCCTGCTCATTCTGGCAGTCTTTCTGGAGGAGCGGGCGGAGAAGAAGGCTAAAGCCGCCGCTGCGGACGGGGAGGGAGGGGCCTCCTCCTCTCTGGAGGACGAGGGGTCTGGCAGGACGCTGTCCCCGGATGAGAAGGCGGCCCCCGACGAGCGTGGCGGCGCCTCCAAGGAGGACTGAACATGCTGGAAATCATCGTTTTCGCCGCCGCGCTGGCGTTGGACCAGCTGGTGAAGTACTGGGCTGTGACTGTGCTCGCGGCCATGCCGGGGGGGGCTATGCCCATCCTGGGGGAGTGGTTTTACTTCTTCTATGCTGAGAATACCGGGGAGGACGTCTCTTTCCTGCGGGGGCGGAGTGTGGTCATGATCATTTTCCGCCTGCTTCAGCTGGCGCTCATCCTCTATCTTCTTATTGCCAAGCGCAGGAAGCTGCGCCCTGTAACAAGGGTGGCTCTCTGCCTGTATCTCGCGGGTATGCTGGGCAATCAGATCAACTATTTCCTGATGGACTATGTGCCGGATATGTTCTATATCCCCGCACTCGGCCCCATCATCTTCAACGTGGCCGACATCCTCGTGCTGGTGGCCATGGTCATCCTCTTTATCCGCCTGGCCTTCTTTGAAGGCAGGGATTTTATGGAATGGCTGCTGGGAAAGTTCGAGAGGAAGAAGTCCGGGGGGAAGGAAATCCCGGATCAGGGGGGAGATACGGGGCCCGCAGCTCCGCCCCGGGGGCCGGACGGGCCCCAAGAGGAGCGCCATGAGTGAGCATGTGTATCTGCACTGTGAGACGGCCGGGGAGCGGCTGGATGTGTATATCGCCGGGGAGCGGGAGGATTTGACCCGCTCCTTTGTGCAGACGCTCATCAGACAGGGCAAGGTGTTTGTGGGCGGCAAGGCCTGCAAGGCCAACTACCGCATGCGCCGGGGAGACATCGTTGAATTTGACCTGGAACCGGCCCGGGAGATTGATCTCCTGCCCCAGGACATCCCCCTGGACATTGTCTATCAGGACGGGGACCTGGCCGTCATCAACAAGCCCCAGGGCATGGTGGTGCACCCCGCGCCCGGAAATGAGGACGGGACGCTGGTCAACGCCCTCCTGTTCCATCTGCGCGACCTGGCCGGGATCGGCGGGGAGCTGCGGCCCGGTATTGTCCACAGGATCGACAAGGACACCAGCGGCCTGCTGGTGATCGCCAAGAACGACAGCGCCCACAGGGCTCTGGCCGAGCAGATCCGGACCAAGACGGCGGGCCGGATCTATCTGGCCATCGTTCACAATTGTCCCAGGGAGGAGGAGGGGACGGTGGACGCCCCCATCGGACGCCATCCCGTGGACCGCAAGCGCATGGCCGTTGTGCGGGAGGGGGAGGGGCGCGGGGCTGTCACACACTGGAAAGTGCTGGAGCGGTATGAGGGTTTTGGGCTGCTGCGGTGCGAACTGGAGACGGGCAGAACCCACCAGATTCGCGTCCACATGGCAAAGACCGGCCATCCCATCGCGGGCGATCCCCTCTATGGCCCGGCCAAGGCGGCCCTCGGCCTGTCCGCCCAGGCTCTGCACGCCTGGAAGCTGCATATTGTCCATCCGCGGACGGGGGAGGCCATGGAGTTCTGCGCCCCGCCCCCCGAAAGTTTCCTTGCCTGTGTCCGGACGCTGCGGGCCAGGGCGGGCGTGGTTGGGACGGTGGATTTCGGCGTGAAGGGTCATGTGTTCCTGTAATGGAAGAGCCGGCTGAAATTTGACCGCCCAAAGGGGCGAAAAGTGTTTGCGCAGCGTATCCTGTTGTGGTACAATAGCCCCTGAACACAAACCGTTCCTTTAATTCGGCACGAGAGGCCGGAAAGGTGTGGGCATACTGAAGAAGGGCGCGGGCCGGCAGGCGCGCGGCCATCAAACTGACGCGCTCAGCCTACCGGAAACGGCAGGCTGTTTTTTTACGCCGGGTTGTTTAGAAAGGCGAGGCAACATGCGGGAAAAGATCATTCTCGAGAATGTGGCCATGGAGCGGGCGCTGACGCGCATCGCCCATGAGATCATTGAACGCAACGAGGAGATGGAGGGATTGGCCCTCATCGGTATCCAGCGCAGGGGCGTCCCCCTGGCGCGGCGCATTGCGTCCCGGATTGAGGCGGCCTGCGGCGTGGCCCCGGCGGTTGGCATGATCGACATCACCCTGTACCGGGACGACCTCTCCGAACTGACCGAGCACCCCGTCATCAGCGCGACGGACATCCCGTTTGTGGTGCAGGGCCGGACCATCGTCATGGTGGACGACGTGATCTTCACCGGGCGCACGGCCCGCAGCGCCATGGACGCCATCATGGATATGGGCAGGCCCAAGTGCCTGCAGTTGGCTGCCTTCATCGACCGGGGCCACAGGGAACTTCCCATCCGCCCAGACTATGTGGGCAAAAATGTCCCCACCTCCCTGCGTGAGAGAATCGCGGTACATGTCGCTGAGACCGACGGCTGCGATTATGTTTCTATTGTGCAGGAGGAGGGAGCAGAAGAGCAGACATCCGAAAAGTAATCCTTCTGGATTACTTTTTCTTTGTAAATTTTCATCAGGAGGCACAAGCATGGCGCTCAAAACCAAGGATATGCTGGGGCTCAAGGGCGTGAGTGCGCAGACCATTACGGAGATCCTCGACTGCGCCCAGACTATGAAATCCGTTCTGCATTCCTCCAGCAAGAGAACCCCCCATCTGGCGGGGAAATCCGTCATCACTCTGTTCTATGAAAACAGCACCCGGACCCGCACCTCCTTTGAGATGGCGAGCAAATACATGGGAGCGGCCTCGGCCAACATCGCCGCCTCCAGCTCCAGCGTGGCCAAGGGGGAGACCCTCATCGACACGGGAAAGAATCTGGATCAGATGGGCACGGACGTCATCATCATCCGTCACCCCATGGGCGGCGCGCCCCATCTGCTGGCCAAAAATGTGAACGCCAGCGTCATCAACGCAGGGGACGGCATGAACGAGCACCCCACCCAGGCTCTGCTGGACATGTATACCATGCGGGACCATTTCGGCGGAATTGACGGCCTCAAGGTGGCCATTGTCGGGGACGTGTTCCACAGCCGCGTGGCCCGTTCCAACCTCTACGGCCTGACCACTATGGGCGCGGAGGTCAGGCTGTGCGGCCCCTCCACCCTGCTGCCCCAGGAGTTCCGGGCCGCCGGGGCCCTGGTCACCAACGACGTGCGCGAGGCAGTGGACGGAGCGGATGTGGTCATGGCCCTGCGCATCCAGCGGGAGCGCCAGCAGGCCGGACTTTTCCCCTCTGTGCGGGAGTACGGCCGCTTCTTCGGAATCAACGGAGAGGTGCTGCGCTGCGCCAAGCCCGGCGCGCTGGTTATGCACCCCGGCCCGGTCAACCGGGGCGTGGAGCTGGATTCCGCCACGGCGGACTGCGGCCAGTCGGTCATCTATGAGCAGGTGGGCAACGGCGTTGCGGTGCGCATGGCGCTGCTGTACCTCATCACAAGGAGGAGCGAACAATGAGAATACTCATCAAAAACGGACAGGTCATCAACCCCCGCGGAAAGAGCGGGCGGCTGGATGTTCTCATAGAGGAGGGCGTCATCCGCAGGATGGCGGAGGGGATCGACGGGCTGGCCGACGAGACCATCGACGCAGCGGGCTGCTGGGTCATGCCCGGCTTCATTGACATGCACTGCCATCTGCGCACCCCCGGTCAGGAGTACAAGGAGGATATCGCTACCGGCACCCTGGCGGCAGCCTACGGCGGCTTCACCGGCGTGTGCTGCATGCCCAACACCAGCCCGGTCAACGACAACGAGGCCATCACCTCTTTTATTAAGATGAAAGCCGGGCAGGAGGGCAGCGCAAGGGTCTATCCCGTGGCCGCCATCACCAAGGGCCTCAAGGGGGAGGAGCTGACCGAGATGGGCATTTTGCTCCAGGCTGGTGCGGTGGCCTTCTCCGACGACGGCAAGCCCGTGGAGAACCCCAACCGCATGAAGCTGGCCCTCCAGTACGCCAAAAACTTCGGCGCCCTGCTCATCTCCCACTGCGAGGACAAGGCGCTGGGCAACGGCGGCGTCATGAACGAGGGCTACTGGTCCACTATGCTGGGCCTCAAAGGCAGCAGCAGGGCGGCGGAGGATGTCATGGCCGCCCGGGAACTGCTCCTGGCCGAGACCTACGACGGGCGCATCCATATCGCCCACATCTCCACGGAGGGCACGGTGGAGCTGCTCCGCCAGGCCAAGAAGCGGGGCGTACGGGCGACGGGCGAAACCTGCCCCCACTACTTCTCCGCCACGGACGCCTGGTGCAGGGACTATGACACCAACTGCAAGATGCACCCCCCTCTGCGCACCGAACGGGATGTGGCGGCCATCCTGGAGGGGTTGGCGGACGGCACCATCGACTGCATTGCCACGGACCACGCGCCCCACCATATCGACGAGAAGAACGTGGAGTTCGAGCTGGCCCTCAACGGCATCGTCGGCTTTGAGACGGCCTTCTCTTTGGGGGTCTCCAACCTCATCCTGCCCGGCGTGCTGACGCCCGGGCAATTGGTGGAGCGCATGAGCTGCCGCCCGGCCGAGATCCTCGGCCTGCCCGGCGGCATTCTGGAGGAGGGGGGCGCGGCCGACCTGTGCATTGGGGACCCAAACGCCAGGATCACCTATACCGCGGACATGCTCCACAGCAAGAGCAGGAATACCCCCTTCCTGGACAGGGAATATACAGGGAAAATCCTTTGCACCCTCATGGGCGGCAAGGTTACGGCAAAACGATAGGGGAGGATTTGTCAACATGCATATCATCGATCAGCTGAGCGCCGCCGTCAAGGCGATGCAGAACCCCACGGCGGTGGG
>JAHZEH010000014.1:6712-7880 GCA_019421925.1 Clostridia bacterium | reverse complement strand
CCTGGGGGAGAACTGGCTTGAGGATGCGGCCCGGGGCGTGCTCCGCTTCAACAAGGAGCTCATCGACGGGCTGTGCGGCATCATCCCCGCCGTCAAAGTACAGATCGCCTATTATGAGATGTACGGCCTGCCCGGCATGCAGTGCTTCTATGAGACCGTCAAGTATGCCAAGGAGCGGGGCATGGTGGTCATCGCCGACGCCAAGCGGGGAGATATCGGGGCCACGGCCCAGGCCTATGCCCACGCCTTTCTGAGCGGACCGGAGATCGCCGGGCGCAGGTGCGACGCCTTCCCGGCGGACATCCTGACAGTCAACCCCTACTTTGGAACCGACGGCCTCCAGCCGTTCCTGGACGCCTGCGCCGGGACGGGCAAGGGGCTCTTCATCCTGGTCAAGACGAGCAACCCCACCAGTGGGGAGTTCCAGGATCAGGAATACGACGGCAAAACCCTCTACGAGCGGGTGGGCGACCAGGTTGCCGCCTGGGCCGCCCCCCTCATGGGGGAGAGCGGCTACAGCAGCATCGGCGCGGTAGTGGGGGCGACCTATCCCGCCCAGGGCGCGGCCCTGCGCAAGCGCCTGCCGGGGATCTATTTCCTGGTGCCCGGCTACGGGGCCCAGGGGGCCAAAGGCGCGGATCTGGCCGGGTGCTTTGACGGGAAGGGCGGCGGGGCCATCATCAACGCCTCCCGCTCCATCATCTGCGCCCACAGGAAGCAGCCCGGCGTCCATTTCGTGGAGGCAGCCCGAAACGAGGCCCTCCGTATGCGCGAGGACATCATGAGCGCGGTGGGAAGCATCCGCTGAGGACCGAAAGAAAGCTGAGAGGAAGAGTGAACTATGCCGAAAAAGCCTGAAATTAAGAAGACGCTGGTCATAGGTTCCGGCCCCATTGTGATTGGGCAGGCCGCGGAATTTGACTATGCGGGGACCCAGGCCTGCCGCGCGCTGCGGGAGGAGGGGGTTGAGATCGTCCTGGTCAACTCCAACCCGGCCACCATCATGACAGATACCACCATGGCCGAGCGGGTGTACCTCGAGCCCATGAACGCCCAGGTCCTCAAGAATATCATCCTCAAGGAGAAGCCGGACAGCCTTCTGCCCACCCTGGGGGGACAGACCGGCCTCAACCTGGCTATGGAGCTGTCCGACCTGGGGGGCCTGGAG
>JAHZEH010000014.1:2811-6702 GCA_019421925.1 Clostridia bacterium | reverse complement strand
TCTGAGGACGGCTCCCTGGAGAAAAATGGAGTTCGGCTCATCGGCACCTCCGCCGAGGCCATTCTCAAGGCGGAGGACCGGGAGGCTTTCCGCGATACCATGAACAAGATCGGCGAGCCCGTCGTGGACAATGTGATCGTCCACAGCGTGGAGGGCGCGCTGGAATTTGCCGAACGCATCGGCTACCCGGTGATTGTGCGCCCGGCCTATACCCTGGGCGGTACGGGCGGCGGCATGGCGGCCAACCGGGAAGAACTGGAGGAGATCTGCGCGGGCGGCCTCAAGGCCAGCCGCGTCCACCAGTGCCTGATCGAGCGTTCCATTGCGGGCTGGAAGGAGATCGAGTTCGAGGTCATCCGCGACAGCGCGGACCATGTCATCACCGTCTGTGATATGGAGAACATCGACCCCGTGGGCGTCCACACCGGCGACTCCGTCGTGGTCGCGCCCTGCCAGACCCTCAAAAAGGAGGAGCTGGACATGCTGCGCGCCTCCGCGGCCAGGATTATCCGGGAGCTGGGCATCGAGGGGGGCTGCAACGTCCAGTATGCCCTGCGGCCCGACGGCAAGGAGTATTTCCTCATCGAGGTCAACCCCAGGCTGTCCCGCTCCTCCGCTCTGGCCTCCAAGGCCACCAGTTATCCCATCGCCCGGGTGGCCAGCAAGATTGCCCTGGGCCTCAACCTGGATGAGATCAAGCTGGGGCGCAACAAGGCCCACGCCTATTTTGAGCCCCAGGTGGGATACACCGTCCTCAAGGTGCCCCGCTGGCCCTTTGACAAATTCACGGCGGCGGACAAGCGGATCGGCACCAAGATGAAGGCCACCGGAGAGGTCATGTCCATCGGTGAGAACTTTGAGGCCGCTTTCCTCAAAGCCTTCCGCTCCCTGGAGCTGGGGCTGTCCTCCCTACGCAGCGCCCACATCATGGCCCTCTCCGACGAGCAGGTCCACGCCGGGCTCCACAACCAGGTGGACGAGAGGATTCTGGTGGTTTCCGAGGCCATTCGCCGGGGCTTTGACCTGGATGAGATCTATGAGGCCACCCGCATCGACAAGTGGTTCCTGGAGAGAATCGCCTCCATCCACGCGAGGGACAGGGCCATCGAGCAGGCGGGCGCAGGGGGGCTCACGAGAGAACTGCTCTACGATGCCAAGCTCCACGGCGTGTCCGACAGGACCATCGGCGAGCTGACCGGACTGCCTGAGATGGAGGTGCGGAACCGGAGGAAGGCCCTGGGGGTCACCGCCCGTTTCCAGGTGGTAGACACCTGCCCCCACGCGCCGGGCGGCCTGGGGGACTACTATTACTCTGTCTACGGGCCGGATTATACCATGGATTGCCGCACGGCTCCCCAGGGCGCCGTCGTGCTGGGCAGCGGCCCCATCCGCATCGGCCAGGGTGTGGAGTTCGACTATTGCTGCGTCCACTGCGCCTGGGCCCTCTCCCGCATGGGCAAGCGGACCATCATTATCAACAACAACCCCGAGACCGTCTCCACCGACTACGACACCGCCGACACCCTGTATTTCGAGCCCCTGACCTCCGAGGAGGTCTGGAATGTCCTGGATGTGGAGCAGCCCGAGGGGGTTGTGGTGCAGTTTGGCGGACAGACGGCGATCAAACTGGCCAAGCCTGTGCGTGACTATGGCTATCCCCTGCTGGGCACCGACCTTATGGACATCGACGCGGCGGAGGACCGGGAACGCTTTGACGAGCTCCTGGAGGAGGCGGGTTTGCGCCGCCCCGTGGGCAGGACGGCTTTTACCATGGAGGAGGCCCTTGCCGCCGCGGCGGAGATCGGCTATCCTGTGCTGGTGCGCCCCAGCTATGTGCTGGGGGGGCAGGGGATGACCATCGCCTATGATGAGGACTCCGTCAGGGAGTTCATGAACATCACTTTGCGGGAGACCCAGGAGCACCCCGTTCTCATCGACCGCTATCTGGTCGGCAAGGAGGTGGAGGTGGACGCTGTCTGCGACGGCTACGACATGCTTATCCCCGGCATCATGGAGCACATTGAGAGGGCGGGCGTCCACAGCGGCGACTCCATCTCTGTCTATCCCGCCCAGGACATCTCGGGCAAGATGCGCTCCAAGCTGGTGGAGGCCA
The DNA here is from genome assembly GCA_019421925.1 of Clostridia bacterium. Classification (GTDB taxonomy): domain Bacteria; phylum Bacillota; class Clostridia; order Christensenellales; family CALWSW01; genus JAHZEH01. The sequence goes on along the minus strand of JAHZEH010000014.1, from coordinate 4,589 downwards.
CGGAGAAGCTGGCCAAGGCCCTCCACGTGCGGGGGCTGGTCAACATCCAGTACATCCTCCACGAGGATCATATCTACGTCATCGAGGTCAACCCCAGGTCCTCCCGGACAGTGCCCTATATCAGCAAGGTCACGGGCATCCCGCTGGTGGAGCTGGCCATCCGGGCCTCCATGGGCGAGCGGCTGGCGGGCATGGGCTTTGGCACGGGCATGGCGGCGGACGCCCGCTGCGTGGCCGTCAAAGTCCCCGTGTTCTCCCTGGACAAGCTGCCCGACGTGGAGATCAGCCTCGGGCCGGAGATGAAGTCCACCGGCGAGGTGCTTGGGCTGGGCAGGTCCCTCCCCGAGGCCCTCTGCAAGGGGCTCATGGGCGCGGGCCTGACCCTGCCTAGCGGCGGCGGCGCGGTGCTCTTCTCTGTGGCTGACAGCGATAAACAGGACATCATCGGCATGGCGGTTGATCTTTCCGCCATGGGATACGATATCTATGCCACCCAGGGCACGGCCAATGTGCTCAACCACAACTTCGCGGGCGCCAGCGTCGTGGAGAAGAAGGGGGAGGTGGACTCGGCGGCCGAGCTCATCGAGAGCGGCAAAGCGGTGCTCATCGTCAACACCCCCACCCACGGCCGGGAGCGCAAGCGCTTTGGCTTCAAGCTGCGCAGGCTGGCCACCGAGAGGGGCCTGCCCTGCCTGACCTCCCTGGATACGGCGGGCGCGCTGGTGTCGGCCCTCAAGGTCAAAAAGACGCTGGCTGATTTGGAGCCCCTCGCCCTGCAGGACGTACTGCGCTGAGGGCGAGAGGGGAGGGATGATTGTATGAAGGATTACCGGTTCTTTGTGCGGGCCAACAGGCCCATTGCACAGGACATCTATCAGATGGACCTCATCTGCTGGGAACAGAGCTTCTTTGAGGAAGCCCGGCCTGGCCAGTTCGTCCACGTCAAATTGCCGGGGAGCACCGCCATGATTCTCCGAAGGCCGGTCAGCATCCACGCGGTGGACAGGGAGGCCAAGAGCCTCATCCTGCAATACGCGGTGGTGGGGCAGGGCACCGCGGAGATGGCCGCCCTGGCGGAGGGGACGGAGCTCTCTGTGCTGGGCCCCATTGGCAACGGCTATCCTCTGGAGAGCCATGGCAGGCGGGTTTGGCTGCTGGGCGGAGGCATGGGGGTAGCCCCCCTGTACTCCGTGGCCCAGTACATACGCAGCAACGGCGGCCAGGTCACGGCCTTTTTGGGCTGGCGGGACGCGGCCCACGCCTTTGGGGCGGAAGAATTCGAGCATGCGGGCTGCAAAACCCATCTCTACACCGACGATGGCAGCTTTGGCGGGGCGGGCTTTGCGGTGAACGGCCTGCTCGCAGCCCTGGAGCGCGGGGAGAAGCCGGACGTGATCTATGCCTGCGGGCCGCTGCCCCTCTTCCGGGCGCTGGCCAAGGAGCTCCCGGCGGGCATCCCCTGCTTTGTCTCCCTGGAGGAGAGGATGGGCTGCGGCCTGGGCGCATGCCTGGTGTGCAACTGTAAAATCAAGACTGCGGAGGGAACGGGCTATAAACGAGTCTGCGTGGACGGCCCGGTCTTCGCCCTGTCGGAGGTGGACTTCTCATGACAAAACTCTCCGTGAACCTCTGCGGGGTGGAGCTCAAAAACCCCGTGATTGCGGCCTCCGGGACCTTTGGCTTTGGGGAGGAATACGGGGCGCTTTACGATGTCTCCCTCCTGGGCGGCATCAGTGTCAAGGGACTGACCCCCAAGCCCCGTTTGGGCAATCCGCCCT
>JAHZEH010000014.1:436-2801 GCA_019421925.1 Clostridia bacterium | reverse complement strand
CCGCCCTCCCGCATCGCCGAGACTCCCAGCGGCATGCTCAACTCCGTGGGCCTGCAAAACCCCGGCATTGACGCTTTTCTCTCGGATATGCCCAGGCTGAGCAGGCTGGGCACGGCCATTGTCGCCAACGTGGCGGGGAGCAGCGAGGAGGACTATGCCCTCATGACCCGCAAGCTGCGGGGGAGCGGGGTGGATCTGGTGGAGCTCAACATCTCCTGCCCCAATGTCAGGGAGGGGGGCGTGGCATTCGGGGTGCAGCCCGAGATGGTGGAGCGGATCACCCGCATTGCCAAGGCGGAGTGCGAGCAGCCCCTTATTGTCAAGCTGACCCCCAATGTGGCGGATATCGCCGCCAACGCCCGGGCGGCCCAGGAGGGCGGCGCGGACGCCATCTCGCTCATCAACACTCTGACGGGCATGGCCATCGACCCGGTGCGCCGCAGGCCCATTCTCCACAACGTGACAGGCGGACTCTCCGGCCCGGCGGTCAAGCCGGTGGCCCTGCGCATGGTCTATCAGGCCCATAAGGCAGTAACCATCCCGGTCATTGGCATGGGGGGCATCATGACGGGCCGGGACGTGGTGGAATTCATGCTGGCCGGCGCCACCGCCGTCATGGTGGGAACGGCGAACATCTGCGACCCCATGGCCTGTCCCCGGATCATCACGGAGCTGGAGGTATTCCTCCAGGAGCAGGGCATTGAAAGCGCCAGCGAGCTGACCGGCGCGCTGATCGTATAATTTTTAGATTTGAAGGAGACTGTATTATGCTGCAGAGGGAAGAGATCATCGAGATTCTGAAAAAGACCGGCGTTATGCTGGAGGGCCACTTCCTGCTCACCTCGGGCAGGCACAGCAACCGTTATATGCAGTGCGCCCAGCTGTTCCAGTATCCCCAGTACAGCGAGATGCTGTGCCGGGAGCTGATCCGCAATTTTGAGCATGAGAAGATCGACGTAGTGGTGGGCCCCGCCGTGGGCGGCATCATCATCGCCTATGAGGTGGCGGCCTGCCTGGGCGTGCGCAACATCTTCGCCGAGCGCCAGGACGGCAAGATGACCTTCCGCCGTGGCTTCGCCATTAAGCCGGGCGAAAAGGTGCTGGTCTGCGAGGACGTGGTCACCACCGGCGGCAGTGTCAAGGAGGTCATCGAGGTTATCCGGGCGGCTGGCGGGAACGTCGTCGGCGTGGGTTCCATCGTGGACCGCAGCGCGGGCAAGGTGGACTTCGGCGTCCCCTACCATGCGGTGCTTCCCATTGAGATCGAGAGTTGGGAGGCCGAAGAGTGCCCCCTGTGCAAAGAGGGCTCTGTTGCCTATAAGCCGGGCAGCCGCGGGCTCAAGTAACAAACAGCTTTTCGGCACGGAAAGAGCGCCGGATTCTTTTGCAGAATCCGGCGCTCTTTATATTTTGAGCATTCGGTAGCCCACCCCGATATGGGTCTGGATATATCGGGGGTTGGAGGGATCGGGCTCGATCTTTTTGCGCAGAGTGGCCATAAAGACCCGCAGGGAGGCCACGTCGTTGTCCCAGGCGCTGCCCCAGATCTCCTTGGTGATAAAGGTGTGGGTGAGCACCTTTCCGACATTCTTGGCGAGCAGGCAGAGCAGCTTGTATTCAATGGGAGTCAGGTGCAGCTCCTTTTCCTCCATGTATACGCAGCCGGCGGCGTAATCGATACGGAGATCGCCGTCGGTGAAGGTGGAGGCCTGGGCGGGCTCGGCGGTCGAATCGTTCAGCCTGCGGAAGGTGACGCGCAGGCGGGCGAGCAGCTCCTCGACGGAGAAGGGCTTAGTCAGGTAGTCGTCCGCCCCGGCGTCCAGGGCGTCGATCTTGTCCGTGTCCTCGCTCCTTGCGCTGATGACGATGATGGGCGTCTTGGACCAGGAGCGGATTTTGCGGATGACCTCGATGCCGTCCATGTCGGGCAGCCCGAGATCGAGCAAAATGACGTCCGGGTTGTGGGATGCGGCTTCCAGGATGGCGGCCTCGCCGGATTGGGCGGCGTGGAAGCGGTAGTCATGGGTTTCAAGCGTGGTGGTGATCAGGTTTCTGACGGCCGAGTCGTCCTCAACCACCAGGAGCAGCGGCTTATTCATGCAGCGTGACCTCCTCTATGGGCAGAGTAAATGTGAAAACCGCGCCGTGGGGGACGTTGTCCGCCACCGTGATGTTTCCGCCGTGGGCGGTGACAATGGACTTGCACAGCGCCAAACCGAGGCCCAGGCTGCGGCGGCTGTCGGCCACCTTGGCCCCTGCGGTATAGAACATGTCGAAAATATGCTTCTTCGCATCGTCTGAAATGCCGTCGCCGTCGTCCGAGACAGTTACGACAGCAAGGGAACCACGGACCGTTGTCTCGATG
>JAHZEH010000014.1:0-426 GCA_019421925.1 Clostridia bacterium | reverse complement strand
TTGACGGCGTTGTCCACCAGGTTGATGATAACCTGCATAATCAGTTTGGCGTCCACCTTGACCAGAACAAAGGATTCGGCGGATTTCACCTGTATAGTGTGCTCGCTTCTCCTCCTGCCGGTGTGCCGCAGGGCCTCGGCGATGACCTCATCAAGCAGCTCTGTCGCCAGGTTGAGTTTCATGGTGCCGTCCTCCACGCGGGTGATGGAGAGCAGGTTTTCCACCAGGTTGATGAGCCACAGGGAGTCATCGTAGATATCGGCGTATAGCTGCTTCCTTTTCGCCTTTTCGATACTCTCCTCGCTGGAGAGCAGGATGCCAGCATTTCCGGGGATAGAGGTCAGCGGAGTGCGCAGGTCGTGGGAGATGGAGCGGAGCAGATTGGCCCGGAGCTGATCGTTTTTCGCCAGCAGCGCGGCCTCCTCC
>JAHZEH010000139.1:2879-5827 GCA_019421925.1 Clostridia bacterium | reverse complement strand
TGCATGGCGCTGTACATATTCTCAGTGGTCTCGTTTTTGATGGACAGGGTCAGCTGCATGGCCCCGGCCAGGACGGCGAGAACCGCCAGCATGGCCAGAAGTTTTTTGATTCCGGGTTTCAAGCGAATCCCACCTCCTTCCTCCCCGTTACGGGGTATTAACCGTCATGGCGGGCGTTATGTTCACACTGATGACTCCCGCAAAGGCGCACATAAGCTTGCTGGAATTGTTGAGCAGGGGCTTCCCCCCCACCAGGACGGTGGGCGCGCCCGGAACCCAGACGCCCGCGGGCGTAAAGGTGCAGGGCATGGGGGTCAGAACGCCCAGAGCCGCCGCCGTTGCCGAGGCCACCGAGGGATTGGCCAGAGAGGAGCACATGCCGAAGGTGGGCAGCGTCGTGTCCGAGATGGTGGCGATCGGCATATTGCAGGCGAGGGCCTGGCTCTGGCTCGTCACTGTCAGCGGGCAGGGCGCAACCCCAAAGCTGCACATGCACAGGGCGGTGTTCACAACGGGATTTGCCATGTTCTTGATTCCTTTCCGGGCCCCGGCGGGCCTGTCAGACTTTGGCCAGCTTGAGGGAAACTGCCTGTTCTTTTCCAGCCTCCACAGCAAATTTCTGTTCCACATAGCCCTTGCCTGCATGGACATAGGCGGTCATCTCTCCCGCGCTCTCCAGCGCCGCGAAGAAGCTGCCCGTCTCGTCTGTCACATACCGGCGGACGGCCCTGAGGGCGGTCCCCCTCTTGTGGGACTGGGTCAGGGGGGCCCCCAACTGGTAGATGTCCTCCTCCCTGCCTGTCAGGGCGCACAGCTCGCTGCGCGGCCCGTCGACCAGGAAAAAGGCGCCGGGTACGCCCGCGAGGGCTTTTTTCTGGGCAGCAAAGAGCTTGACGCTCCTCTTGCCCGCCGCGGCATCGTCCTCCGCCACCTTGAAGAGGTCTTTCTCCAGGGGGGAGACGAGGAGCACCTCGGTATTGGCTGCCGGCCCCTTGGGTCCCTCCACCGTGGCGGTCACGCAAGTCATGCCGTCGGGGAAGGGATAATAGGGGGAGGGCTGCAAACTGCGGTGGAGCTCCACGGTCCCCGTCTCGGGAATGTCCACGTCCACCTGCTCGCTGAGGAACTTCCGCCCGGAGAGCACCACCCGGTGGGGGCCGGGCTGCAGGTCCACAAATACAAACCAGCCGCCTGCCTTGTAGACGGGCAGATACCGTTCCCCGTCCAGTGTAACCTGTACGCTGTTCAGGCTCCCGAGGGGCAGACCCCGGCAGCCGTCGCGCAGGCCGAGCACAAGGGAAACATGCTTTTTCACGAGGGCCTCCTTCCCTTTTGCACAATGCTCTTCTCATCCAATGTGAGTTCCACATCCTTGACGCGGCCCACGGTGCGGGTACGGGTGGAGTCAATAGCCACCGAGCACTGCACTGCAAAGGAGAGCTTATAGGGCTTGCTGCTGAGGTTCCAAATCTTCTGTAACTGCTCAAGGTTCATCTTGGGCATGGAGAGCAGCAGCGCCTCCCCCCCGTCAGCCAAAGAGCCGGAGAGCAGTTCCCCGCCAACAGAGGCGTTATCGGAGATTACCTGCATGGCCCTGCCCAGGATGCGCAGCTCATCCGCGGCCCGGTTCTGAACCGGCGCCTTGGAATGGGGGGTAATCAAAAAGTTGAGCCGCAGGCGCAGAGGCGCTTTGCGCTGCACATCGCGGGACTCCTGGACAAAACCGGGCTGGGCCTGATTCTCCTGCTCGCAGTGGAAAAGGAAAACCGTCAGCTGGAAGTCCTCCGGTTCATAGGGGGAGCACAGGCCAATGAGCTCCGGTTTGCTCACCGGCTCAGGGGTCATCTCCCGCCGCAGCAGCTCCACCAGGGAGTTACCCACCTCGGAAATCGCGGTATAACCTGCCATAAGCCCTATTCCTCCTCCGCAACAATGGCGGCGTACTGCTCTTCAAACTTACCCAGGCCAGCGCTCAGAACGCCGCCCGTCAACCCATTGAGCTGATAGGCCAGGGCGCTATAATCTCCGATGCACGCCATCAGCTCGCTGTATGCGCTGTCTTTCTCCACCTTGGCGCTCTGGAGACCGGCCGCGTCCAGCTTACCCGTCTTGCGCTCCTGTTGGGCCGTCTTGTATCGCTCGCAGGCCGCCTTATATTCCTGGGTCTTAACGGCGATCTCCTGATAGCCCAGGAGTATGTCGTCGCAAAGCTCACCGACCTGCTCCTCCAAAGCCTCAGCCCGTTCCTGATCCAGCTCTGTGGGCAGGGCATCCCCCCCCGCGGAGGCGCCCTGCCCCTCCGGTTGGCCGCTTTCAGCCTGGCCATCCCCCTCCTGGGATGCCTGGGCCGCCTCAATTTCCCCCTTCAACGCCCAGTCCAGAGCCGCCTGTTTGAGCGCCTTCCGGTCCAGCTTCTTGGGGGAGAAGGTCCAATAAATATCGGACAAGTCCACAGTCTTGGTGGCGAGCAGGTCGATCCCCGTGGCCTTTTGGATCTTGGCCGCCAGCTTCTTTTGCTCGTTCCTGGTCTTAGCCAGGGCAACCGCCAGTTTATCCGCCTCGGTCTTGGCCGTGTCCACGTCCTCCTTGGCGGCCTTGCCCGTCAGGGAGAGAGCATTCAGATCCTTGTGTTTGGCAACCGCCAGGTCGTACTGTCCTGTCTGTACGGCGGCCGACTGGACGAGGGCAACATACTGCAGCAGTTGACTCTGGAGGGCGGCGAACCCCTCAACGCTCTTATCCCCCAGGGCGTCGAGCATCACGGCTGCCGTGGCCTTTTCCACAACTACAATTTCCGGTTCCTCCTCCGGCGTCCCGGTTTTCCCGTCCTCCGCCGGCTGAGGCTCCCCGCCCTCCTCGGGGGCGGGCTCCTCCGGCTCCTGATTCTCCTGTTCCTCCCCGGTCTCCTGGACCTCGGTGGTGGGAGCGAGGGAGCTGGCCCTCTCGGC
>JAHZEH010000139.1:0-2869 GCA_019421925.1 Clostridia bacterium | reverse complement strand
GAAGGATTCTCGGTGGTGGCCGCAACATTACAGACCCTCTCGGCCTGTGCAGGCCAGGCGGCCAGAGTCATGGCAGCCGCCAGCGTCATACAGCCCCATCGGATCGGTTTCATCGCTTCTCCTCCCATCATGATTCTTTCTCTCAGCCCTCCAGCCCCAATTCACCCAGCAAGCCGGAGAGGACGTCGTCCCCTTCGCTCTCTGCCGCGGGAGCCGAGGGCAGGGTGGTATAGGACATATACTCCACCAGGATCAGGGGGCCGCCCTCGCTGTCGCTCCAAAGGAGCAGGATATAATCTTTGGCCCGGATGGTACGGCAGTATTTATTGCTTCCGTCCATCCCCTCCACACCCTCGATCAGGTCGATGCGACGCCTGCCCTCCCGGACGCTTGCCGCATCCTCGGGCTGGGGAAAGCTGTCCATATTCTCCCATTGGGAGAGGACGGCGGGATCGTAGAGATACACCCGGTGGACAACCGGGTCGTCCGTGTCGGTTAGGTAGTTGCAGAATACAGCCATGCCGTATTCCTGGTTGACGATCTGGAAACCATTGTCCAGAAGATTCTCGTTCTGAAGTGCCCCGCCGAAAGCGGTCCTGACATCGTCTGCCGTCTTGCCCACCAGGGCGCTGCCGTCGGGCGCGCCCCCCTGGAAATTGGCGGTGAGGATGACCTGGCCGGCGCTGTTATATAGGGAGCCATCCCCCTCCATCCGGCCGTCTATAAAGCCGCCCTCATAATAGAGCCTGCCGTCCCGGTACACCCTGGCGCTGCCCGTGACCCCGCCCAGCTCGAAGGAACCCTCCACCCAGGCGTTGTCTCCCGTCATGAGAGTCCCCGCGCCGCTGTAGAGGCCGTCCGCAAACTCGCCCCGATAGACCAGTTTGCCGTTCTCGTCGTAGAGCTCACCGCTGCCTGAGTACTTGCCGGAGGCAAAGCCCCCCTTGTAGGCTATCTGCCCGTTCTCATAGAAGAGGACGCCCTCTCCATCGTACTGCCCCAGGTTGAAATTGCCGTTATACTGGAGCTTGCCGCCGGGATAGTAGAGGGAACCGGCGCCTGAATACTCGCCCCCCACAAAGTCCCCCTTATAACAGGTGGACCCGCTCTCATAATAGGTGGCGCCGCTGCCCTCCAGCTTACCGCCCGCAAAGGTGCCCTCCTGTGACACCGTCTCGCCGTCGCTGTGGTAGATCACGCCCCGTCCCTCGTATTTTCCGTTGGCCATGGCCCCGTCGTAGAGGAGCTTGTTATCCTCATAGAGCTTGACGTTCCCCTGGGGCTCGCCCGCAACGAAAGTTCCTTCCAGATAGAGCTCGCCGTTGCTGTAGAGTTTGCCCTTGCCCTCGTATAGCCCGGCCGCGAAACTTCCCTCATAGATGCGCTTGTTCTCCTCGTTAAAGAGCACGCCCTGGCCCTCATACAGGCCGTTTACAAAGCCTCCCTCGTAGCGCACGTTGCCGTTGGTATAGTATTCCTTGCCCTCCCCTGTGAGCTTGCCCTCCTCCATACGGCCCTGGTAGTGAACCAGATCCTTGGAGCTGTCATAATAGAGTTCCACCCGTCCGTTGTAATCCTCCACCACAGAGGCCTGCTCGTAGAAATACCCCGTGAAAAACCTGCTGCGCAGGAAGGGCCAGAGCAGATAGTTCCACAGCAGGAACAGCACAACGATGACCAGTATCACCACAAAAAAGAAGGATTTGGCAATATAAACCGGCCCGGCGTCGATATAATCCGCCCGCTTCTCCGGCTTGACCTTGATCTTCGTGAGGCCCTTGGTCACGCCGGGGATAGCCTTGGCCATCTGCCTCCCCACATTGGTGGAGCGCTTTAATTTGAACCACAGGCTGCGAAACGGCTTGGTGATCGCCATTTTGATCATCCTGAAGCCCATCTGGAGGGATTTGAAGAGATTGTTGAAAAACATTGGCTCCGCCTTATCTATCTGAATTTACTCATACAACCGGTAGCAGTACTCCGGTTTCTCACCCGCCCTGTAGAGATCCGCATAATACATGTAGTTGCGGGCCGCGCCGTCGTCCAGGCAGGCGGAGACAATCTGCATGAAGAGATATCTGGATTTTTCAAAATCACCCTTGTAGAAGAGCCGCACCGCCTCGTCGAACTGGGGGGCAACCATCTCCTTGTGCTTGAGCAGCGCGTACGGATCGCCGTCGTAGAGGTCAAAGAGCTTCATGCCCTCCTCCTCGCCCCGGCGTCTGACCTTGCCCACATAGCGGATGCGGTAGCCTTTGATCTCCTCCGCCACTGCCTCGGAGCAGCCGATGTAGATGTCGCTGCCCCGGCAGAGGGAGAGAATGGCCCCGGCGTTGTTGATGGAGTCGGAGATAGCCGTGGGGGACATGCGGTTCTCGTCGCCGATGATGCCCAGCATCACATCGCCGATGTCCAGCACAACCCGCACATCCACCTTGGTTCTGCCCTGGCTCCGGCGCTCCGCGCCCAGGGCCGCGGTGACCTCGCGGATTTTCAGGGCGGCAAGCACCGCGCTCTCCGCGCTCTGGTCAAATACGGCGTGGAACCCGTCGTACTTAAAGTCGTAGACCGTGCCGCCGTTCTCCGCCACAGCGGGCGCGATACGCTCCATCACCTGGTTGATGTCCGTGAACAGCCCTTCAGCGGACTGGGCCTGAGCCGCGGCCTCGATGGTGAATTCCACAACCATGACCACCATCCGGCGCTTGACATGGGAATCCTTGCCCAGGTTCTCGACACTGTTTTCCCCCAGAATGCGCACCAGGTTCTCAGGTACAAAACGGTAATAGGCCCGGTTGATGCGCTCCAGGGAGAGCACGTTGTGGCGGATGAAGCGGGTCATGGCGTTGAAGGAGTTGGACAGGCTCTC
>JAHZEH010000138.1 GCA_019421925.1 Clostridia bacterium | reverse complement strand
TGGGGGTGGCATAGCCTGTGCTGCGGGGCAGGTAGATCAACCCGTCCAGGGGCTTGTCGATCAGGTTGGCGATGGCGCCCCTCTCCTCCTCCAGGTTATCATAAGGCACGGAGGGGATGATGCTCCGCCCAGTGAGGGCGGCTTCGGCGATAGCCCCCGCGAGAATCCTGGTGAAGGATTCGGTGCGGTAGTGGGGGAAGAGCGCCCCATAGATGCCCGAGCTTTTGCGCCGGATGACCTGGGCTGAGGGGTTGGGCCGGTAATTGTTGCGGGCGATGGCCTGTTCCACCCGGGCGCGCATCTGAGGGTTGACCTTATCCGGGGTGTTGAGCACCCGGGATACCGTGGCGATGGACACGCCCGCCTCCTCAGCGATGCTTTTGATGGAGGGGTTGTTTTTCTGCATGGCTTCCTCCTAACAGAACAGTCCGGCCAGCGTGCCGGTCAACAGGGAGAGATAACTGATTGCACACAGGGGAAGAGACGCAAACTTTGCAAACTTCACCGGTTCCTCCCCGCAGATGCCGCAGGCCATGATGGTCAGCCCGGTCATGGGGGAGCAGCAGGTGGGATAGAGCACGAGAAAGGGGAGGACGATGGCAAGCGCCTCCACGCCCGGCATCAGCGCGATGAGCAGGGGGATGAGGGCGTAAAAGCAGTGGTAATGCACCAGGATGAGGAGAGGGGTGGCCAGGGCCATGGCCAATACGGGTGCGTAGGAGAGCAGTTCCCCGGGGATCAGGCTGGTCAGGCCATAGGCCATAGCGTCGGTCATACCCGAGCCGTCCAGGACGCCCAGCATGATCCCCACTGAGAGGATGACGATGCAGAGAGGGAACATGCTCCCGCCAGTGCGCCGGATGATGGCGTCCTGGGTTTTCAGGTCGGGATAGTTGATCATCATGAGGAGAGCGAGCATGCCCACCAGAACCCAGATCGCGGGCAGTTTGAGGATCATCAGGACGACGCAGGCGAGGAAGAGGAGGCAGTTGACGGCCAGCCTGTCCGGCCTGGCATAGGGCCTCTCCGGGAAGGTCAGGGCGGAGGGGGGAAGCGCTCTTTTGAGATCCATTTTCCCGCGCAGGCGCAGGATGTAATAGCCCCCCAGGCAGAAGCACAGGGCCAGGCCGGCGGCCTGGAGGGGGAGGGCGGCACGCCATATGCCCGCCGGGCTGAGGCCAGTGATGCCGGCGATGAGGAGCACCTTGCTGCTCCAGGGGAGCATAAGCCCCGTGCCGGTAACGGCGGAGACCAGGGTGAGCAGAATGCGGCGGTCCAGCCCCGCGCTGCGGTAGAGGGGGAGAAAGGCGGGGAGTATGACCAGATAGCCGGAGGTGATGGAGCCGCTCACCATGACCACCGCACTGGCTGAGATGGTGAGGAACAGCAGCTTGGAGGGGGTGAGCTGCCTCCCGCGGAGGAGGAGGAAGAGGATACGGTCGAACATACCGGTCTCCGCCAGGCCGCAGAAGAAACAGACAGAGAGCAGGATCATGCAGACGGTGTTTAAAAAGGGCGTGATGCCCCCAGCGGCAGAACGGACCACCTGGGCGGGTTCTGCGCCGAACAGAAGGGCGATGAAGGGAGGAATGAGGGCGTAAGCCGCAAATACGGGGACCTTTTTGGACAGGACGGCCCCGACCGTAACCGCCAGAATGAGAATTCCCCCCAGAATGAGCATGTACTTTTCCTCCTTACTGTTCCCCCGTCCCCACGGAAGATTGAGCTTATTGTAACATTTTGCGGGAGCACATTGCAAACGCTTCGGGCCGGAGGAGAATCTGTTTGATTCTCTCCTTTGATTGGCCGTATGTCAACATTTTGCTGCGGGAAACGTCGCGGTTATTGTGGTTTTTTCAATAAACGGATTTCTCTGCAATACTGGAAGGGACGCTGTTTCCCAACTTATTACACCACAGCGGGCGGCCTTTATTACACCACAGCGGGCGGCCTCAAGATCAACGGGTCCGCCGGAGTCACCGGCGGGAATGAGCAGATCATTCCCGGCTTGTATGCGGCGGACGGGGATGCGGGGGGCTCTATGGCGACGACTATGATGTCATCTATGCGCCAGCTCACAGGTTGGCTTTGCCGTCAATTTCGGCCGGATTGCCGCCCAAAGCGCAGCCGCCTGACTGAATAAGTGATTCAACACGGAACGGCTTTGCCCTCGTCGGGGACAAAGCCGTTTCTGCAAAGCGGACCTATAGGTGGGATAAGGTTTCGCTCAGGTGATGCTTGAAGAGAGACAGCGCCGGGGCAACGTCGGGGGAGGGCTCCCTGGAGGTCAGAAAAAACAGCCAGGGGGTCTCCCCTATACCGGGCATGCGCCGCAGAACAATGCCTGGGGCTTCGAAGGAAGCACGTACAAAATGAGGGAAGAAATGTATCCCGCGGTTGTTGGCGATCCGGTCCGCCAGCATCCAGTGGGAGGTTGAGACCATTTCGCATTTGGGAACAAAGCCATAGGGCTGGCACAGGGCCTGGAGGGATTGGGACATGTCCTCCGCCTGAGGAAGGATGAGAAAGAGAAAAGTCTCCTCCCGGAGGTCGCAGAGCGTCAGGTCCGGCTTGCTGCTGAGGGGATTTTGCTCGCTGATGGCCAGCAGAGTCGGGCCGTTGCACAGCAGGGTGGAGCAAAAATCCGCCTCAGGGCAGGCGGAGGCGCAGGCCCCGTCCAGCAGACCTTCCTTCAGAGCCAGATGGCACTCCTCCGAGGTCATGGCCTCCAGTTTGAGCGTGCAGCTGGGATACCGGCTGCGGAACGCGGCGAACACCTGGGAATCCAATATGTTGAGCAGGGAATGGCAGATGCCGACATGCAGCTCACACTCTCTGCACCCGCCCTGAAGCCGCACATCCTGAAGCATCTCCTCCGCGCAGTCCAGCAGGCGCTGGGAGCGCTCCAGCAGCAGCTCCCCGGCTGGCGTCAGAAGCACGCCGTCTGTCCTGCGCAGGAGGAGCTGAACGCCTACTTCCGTCTCCAGATTGCCGATGATCTTGGAGAGGGCCTGGCGGGAGAGAAAGAGGGTCCGGGCTGCTTTGGTGATGCTGCGCTCCTCACAGATCTGCACGAAACATTGAAGCTGTTTTAATTCCAAGGGAATCATCTCCTATTTCCTGCTTGGTAAGAATTGCTGAAAGATGTGCTTTTCTCATACGGCTACCCGCAGCGGACAGGGTGGCGGCATGCCGCAAACCGGCGCAAGGCGCAGGCCCCAAGGGATAGGGGCCTGTTTCAAGGAATGAGGCGGCACCCACCGCCGCATCGGCCGCAAGACATGAAACGTGATTGCCCTTGTCCATTGAGGGCATGGTTTCAGTATAGCAGGCTGTTCAGATTTTATCTAGCATATCTGGCGCTAAAGCGAGCCTGGGCAAATCATGCGGAGGTTCTTTTCATTAGGAGAGAACGGCGGCGGGCCGTAGGAACTCCGTGGCGGGCAGGGAGAATCATCAATCCCCCGGCCCAGGTGGGCGGGCAGGATTCCGCATCTGTCCCATCCTGTGTGCTGGCGATTCTGGTCTGAGGGCAGGGATGCGGGGGCAGTCCGCCGGCTGATAGGCCGGACAACGGGGGCGGAGAAAGGGAGATAAAAGGAGCCCCTTTTCTGAAGGAGGGGAGTTCTGAAGTCGGCCAATGGGTATGCTAGGAAAACGAGGGCCCTTTGCGGCGCTCCAAACTGTCAAATAATTGAGGTGAAAAGCATGGACATGCAGTCGCTATGGCGGCAGACCAGCACGCTTCCAGCCTACGCCCCTCTGGAGGGGGACCGGGAGGTGGAGGCGCTGGTGATCGGCGGGGGGATGGCGGGCCTTCTGTGCGCCTATCTGCTGAAGGAAAAGGGGATCAGCCCGCTGGTGATTGAGGCCGGGCGTATCGCCGGGGGCGTGACCCAAAACACGACGGCCAAGATTACCGCCCAGCACAACCTGATCTATGACAAACTGTGCAAAACGCTCGGCCGGGAGGCGGCGCGGCAATATGCGGGGGCCAACCAGAGAGCGGTGGAGCGGTTCGCGCAGATCATTGCCCGGGAGGGCATTGCCTGCGGATTTGAGAGAAAGGACGCCTATGTCTATTCTGCCAAGGACCGGGACAAGCTGGAGCGGGAGGCTGAAACCGCCGCCTTCCTGGGCCTTCCGGCGGAGTTCACCGGCGAGGTCCCGTTGCCGGGATTTTATCTGGGAGCCGTCCTGTTCCGAAATCAGGCCCAATTCCATCCACTGCGCTTTTTGGCGGCAATCGCTTCCGGTCTGGATATCTGCGAGCAGACCAGGGCGCTGGCTTTGGAGGGCCGGAGTGTCAGAACGGACCGGGGTGTGATCCGCGCGCGGCATATTGTCGTGGCCACCCACTTTCCCTTTTTTGACGTGCCGGGCTACTACTTTGCGAGAATGCATCAGGAGCGCTCCTATGTGCTGGCGCTTGCCGGGGCGGCCGAGGTTCCGGGCATGTTCATCGGAGCGGACACGGAGGGCTACTCCCTGCGCAGCGCCGGAGAACTGCTCCTCTTTGGCGGAGCTGGGCACCGGACAGGCAAAATGACGGGCCCGGCGTGCTATGAGACACTGCGGCAGGCCGCGAGGGACTGGTTCCCAGGCAGTCTGGAGGTGGCGCACTGGTCGGCGCAGGATTGCGTGACGCTGGACGGCGTACCCTATGCCGGACCTCTCTCCGCCGCGCTGCCCGACGTCTATGTGGCTACCGGCTTTGGAAAGTGGGGCATGACCGGCTCGATGGCCGCGGCGGAGCTGATCTCCGACAGGATTGCAGGCCGGGAGAACCCGGATGGGGAGGTATTTGACCCACGGCGGTTCCACGCGGGCGCGTCGCTGGGGCCGCTGGCCTCCAACAGCTGGGAGGCTGTCAAGGGGTTGACGAAGAGCGCCCTTTCCATCCCCACGGAGCGATTGGAACACATCCTGCCCGGGCAGGGCGCGGTGGTGGAATATGAGGGGGAGAAAGCGGGCGTATACCGGGATGGGCATGGGGAGCTGCACATCGTCTCTGTGCGCTGTCCTCATATGGGCTGCCAGCTGGAGTGGAACGGGGAGGAGCTCTCCTGGGACTGTCCCTGTCACGGCTCCCGCTTCGACTGCCACGGGAACCTTTTAAACAACCCGGCGGGGAGGGGACTGAGCGATGTTGCGCCTGCATAACTTTTATGGGCCCTTCTTTGAGGGCTGGTATTTCAAGCACCAGCGCGGCCGGGAGGCGCTCGCCCTTATCCCCGGCAGGCACCGGGACAGAGATGGGAGGGAGGGCGCGTTTGTGCAGGTCATCGGGCGCTTCGGCTCCGGTTGGGTCAATTACCCCTTCGGGGATTTCCGCCAGGAAGGGGAGGCGCTGCTCGTCGGCCCCAACCGCTTCGGGGAGGAGGGCGTTACGCTGGCGCTGGAGGGGGAAGGGATACGCTGCACGGGCCGCCTGAGCTACGGCCCTTTGACAGCAATCCGGGGGGACATCATGGGCCCCTTCCGTGCCGTCCCCCTCATGGAGTGCCGTCACGGGGTGGTGAGCATGGGACATGGGCTCCTGGGGACGCTTGAACTCAACGGCGAGCCCCTCTGTTTTGACGGAGGCAGGGGCTATATTGAGACCGACAGGGGCCGTTCCTTCCCCCGGCGGTACCTGTGGGCCCAGTGCAACGAATTTGAGGGGGAGGAGTGCAGCGTCATGGCGTCTGCCGCGGAGATTCCATACTGTGGGATGCGGTTCTGGGGCTGCATCTGCTCGGTGATCTGGCGGGGCAGGGAGTACCGGCTGGCCACCTACCGGGGTGCAAGGGTGGAGGCGGTTGAGGAGACCGGGCGGCGGCTGCGG
>JAHZEH010000137.1:3624-5830 GCA_019421925.1 Clostridia bacterium | reverse complement strand
CCCCCTAGGCCGCGTGCCGATCGCCTGCAAGGTTTTTGAGACCGAACAGGCGGTGCTGCTCGGCGCCGGCGAGATCGACATGATTATGAACGTGGGCGCGTTCAAGGAATGTGCGCCCGACTATCTGCTCAAGGAGGTCAGCGAGGTTGTGAAGGCGGCCAAGGGCCTTCCCGTCAAGGTCATTCTGGAGACGTGCTATCTCACCGACGCGGAGAAGATCAAAGCCGCAAAGATCTGCGCAGACGCCGGCGCGAGCTTCGTCAAGACTTCCACGGGCTTCGGCACCGCGGGCGCGACGGTTCACGATGTGGAGCTTCTCCGCAAGGCCGTGCCGGACCATGTGAAGGTTAAGGCTTCCGGCGGCATTCGCACCTGGAAGGACGCGAAGGCGCTGATCGAAGCGGGCGCTGACCGGCTCGGCATGTCCGCGACCGTCAAGGTGCTCGAGGAGTTTGACGCGGAGCACTGAGCCGCCGCTGGAAAGAACGATTGAAGGGAGAATGCACAATGCCTTGGATTCATATGAGCACGACAGTCAAGCTGTCGCCGGAAGAAAAACGCGATCTCGCCAATGAGATCGGATATCTCGTCGAGATCATCAAGGGCAAGTTCCATCAGAAGACCATGGTTCGTATTGATGACGGCGTGGACATTTACCGCGGCGGCGAACGCGTGCCCTGCGCGTTCATGGAGACGCGCATCATGATCCCCAACGACTGGGATCAGCAGGTTATGTACACGGCCAAGTGCTATGAGCTGTTTCAGGAGAAGCTTGGTCTGGAGCCGTGGCAGGTGTACTTCAATGTGTTGGAGATTCCCACATTCGGCTCGCGCGGAAGCCTGCACAAACCAGGGGAGTAGCGCGCGCCGGAAGCAGCGGCGCGCGGGGTGATTCCGCACAGAAACCGGGGCGGGAATGCCGATTTGGGGCATTCCCGCCTTTTGTGCGCTCTGCATAATAAGCTTGAGTCCCGTTTTTGTGCGGCGCAGTCTGGTCAACGGCATTGGCCGTATCCCGGCTGTTTTGATCTGTCATCCCGCGGCTGCTCCCGAAGCGTTTTGCTCATTGGTTTGTCACAAACCCCGGGTGGGCTGAAATCCCACCCGCTCTGCTGCACGGAGAGCCAGGGAACATTTGAGTTTCCTGGCTCTCTTTAAAGGGGGGCTTTATGTGTTCAAGAACTCGCCTGTTCGTCTCCCGGGGAGAGATGGCCGCGGATTTGACCGGTTTATCCCGTACTGGTTTTCAGGAAAGCGCTGAAGCCTCCTGCTGCAAATCTGAAAACATGCCGTAGAGATGCTGTCCCATGGCTCGTATGGCACCACTCCCGGATTTTGATGCTGAGCAGCTTGACAGGCTGGATGCAGTTAATCACCAGCGTATCATAAATGCTGCTAGGAAGCTGGAACAGTGGTCCAATCTCCAAAATGTAAAAGCCCTTGATGACAGTATAAAGGCATGTACCGCTTGCGCGTTGGTGACTGGCGGGTGTTTTTTTTGAGGGTAACAGATGATATAATAGAAACAGTAGAAATCTGGAACAGGAAGGAGGCATATTGATATGAACGACTTTGCCAACGTTGCGTTTGGTTACAATGCATTATCCAGTGAAGATAAAGCAAGGATTGCCGACTTAATCTTCAGGCTTATGCCTAAAGACGATGAACCGATAACAGCACATGAGATTGAAGCCATGAAAGAAATGGAAGATGATATAAAAAATGGGGAAATGCTCACGCTTTAATGATTGAATACAGTGGCACGCAATAATAGGCTGTGTGCCGCTTTTCTTTTGCTGTCGTGTTTTTTAATCAACAACTTATCTTTTTTTCCATTTTTGCAGTTCAGCAGCGATAGGGGGAGGCTGGATTCCATGCTATACATGGAAAACTGCTCGGGAACAGGGCCGGATGTGCAAGAGGCAAGCCGCCATGGGATGGCGGCTTGCCTCTTTATTATAAGGGGAACTTTATTGCCGGGCATAGGCGGCGGCATTTTCCCCGGCGATTTTGCCGAACACGCAGTTGGTGGGCACGGGGTTGGCGCCGCAGAGACCGTCGCCCGCGCACTCGCCCGCCGCATACAGGCCGGGAATCACTGCTCCGGATATGCTGAGAGCCTCTGTTCTGGTATTGATTTTGATCCCGCCGAAGGTCCCCTGCATAGAGGGATTGATGACGACGGCGTAATAGGGACCGGTGGAGA
>JAHZEH010000137.1:0-3614 GCA_019421925.1 Clostridia bacterium | reverse complement strand
GCTCTGAGCGAAGGACTCGAGGGTTTTAACAAGGTTATTCCCGTCGATGCCCATGGCCCCGGCCAGAGACTCTATAGTGTCATAGGACTGGGAGGCGATGTCGGGGACCTCCAGGAGATCCTTGGATGCCTCGTTGTAGAGGAGCACGGCCTCCTTGCCGGGGAGGGACATAATAGCGGGGGAGAAGGCATAGTTCAGGTGCTCGTTGCCTACGCGCAGGCCCTCATAGCTTACGACAATGCCCGGATTCATGTAAGTGCCGACCATAACGTGCTTCTCTCCGTCGCGTACGATGAAGGGGTTGGCCTTCATAACATCCATGTAGGCCAGCTCAGCGCCGATCTCCTCGGCCATCCGGTGCCCATCGCCCGTATCGCCGGGAGTGCAGATGAAGTCCAGGCCCTCATAGATAGGGTTATACTGGGCGACCATTTCGTTATTGGCGGCAAAACCGCCAGCAGCGAGGATCACGGCCTTGGCATGGATGGCATAGCCGACGCCCCCAGCGGAGACGACAGCGCCGGTCACTGCGCCCGACTCATCGGTGAGCAGCCGGGTTCCGGCAGTGTTTACGCGACAGTCCACGCCCAGTTCGAGAAGTTTTTGACGGTAGGTCTCGATTACCATGCCTCCCACAGACGTCTTGGGGACAAGGGTATAGGGCGGGTTCAGCGCAACGAACTCCCCTCCGTTTTCCATGAGGAAATCTGCGGCTTTTCCACCGTTCTCGGCCAGAATGCGGAGCATCTCTGGATCGCCGTTCGGGTACTGGGCCAAATAGGAGTTGAGGTGATCCTCGGTGGTCTCGGCTGCGCCCTTCTCCCTGTGGAAGGAGGAGGCGCTGCAGCCGAAGATGCCCTTGGCCAGGATGGTATTCCCGCCCAGATTCCCCTGTTTTTCCACCAGGATAACGGAGGCGCCGTTTGCGGCGGCATGATAGGCCGCAACTACACCCGCTCCGCCTCCGCCAATGACCAGCACGTCGGCAGTGGCGTCCTGAAGGGGGGCCGCCTCCTCCACAAGAGTCTGCTGAAGCGCCGCAAGATCCCCGCCAGCCTGCTCCACGCAGGATTCCACCGCGCGAAGAAGGGCGTTGCTGCTCATTGTTGCGCCGGATACCGTCTCCACAGCCAGGGTCTGGCGCTCCACGATGGAGGCGATCAGGGACTCCATGGCCACGTCACCCAGTCCGCTCGTCTCGGTTGACTGATCAACCGTGATGGTTTTGATGGTATTTTCGGTGAAGGTAACGCTGATGCTGATGTCGCCGTTGTTGCCCGGGGCGGTGGCGGAGTAGGTGCCGGGCTGATAGAGGGCGGCGCTTTCCTGCGGCGTCGGGGAGGTGGTTGCCGTGAGGGCCGGGACCGGTTCATTTGAGGCCGGGGCACAACCCGAGACGGCTAAGCAAAGAGCGAGCAAGATCGCTGCCAGGCCGGTCAACGTCCGGCAGGCGTGTTTTTTTATGCGGTTCATGGGATACCCTCCGATGTTTGATGTCATAACGCGCCGCGGCTTTGTTACTGCAAGAGCATTGTAATGCCTGCGGCTACCGCAGGGTCAAGCCTGTTTTTTATGCGGTTTGACAAAGGGGCGGGGCGTTCTATAATAGAAAAAAAGGAGGGGGACTGTATGCGCTATACCGTCAGCAAGCTGTCCAAACTTCTGGGCATTGGACAGGCGACGATGCGGCATTACCGCACGATTGGCCTTCTGACGCCCGAGCAGGACGCGGAGAATGGATACTACTACTATGACAACGAGGATGCCGTACGCACGCTCAGCATCAAGCGGTATCGGAGTTTGGATATGCCCCTGCCCGGCGTAATGGAGGTGGTGGACGGACTCTCAGCCCAGGAGCAGTGTTCCTGGCTGGAGGAGAGCGAGCGCAAACTGGAGCGGGAGATTGAGCGAATGAGCGTCTTTCTCGAACACAGGCGGGTGATCCGGCAGTATTTGAATATGATGCTGGAGAAGAATGGGATCACGGAGGAAGTTGATTGGAGGGAGCCTTTCTATGGATTGTACTTCCTGGGTGTACGGGGAAGGACGCCTCCCCAGAAACTCATTGAGCAGTGGTCGGCCAACATGCCATTTACCTATTTGACGGTTAAAATTCCCCTGGAGGAGCTGAGGGAGGAGGGCCGCCGGGAGGCCTACCATACGGAGGTTGGGCTGGGCGTCATTGAAAAATGGCGAAGCTACTGCAATCTGCCGGCAGAGCCGCCCGTTCAGGTCATCCCAGGGGGCAAGAGCGTGCGCATCTTTGTTAAGACGGAGAACCTCTTTGACATAAAACCTGCGGATATCCAGCCGCTGCTGGACTATGTGAAGGAGAGGGGATACGAATATATATGCAATTCCAGCGGCTGGGTAATTGTCTCCGAGTTCGAGCCGGACAGGACGGTTTACCATGTGCTCATAAGGGTGCGTGTGCAATAGCGGGGGGATAGGAGATGGGGCAGCTCAGGCGGGGTATACGCCCCTTTTCCGCCGATCAACATCAGGATACCATTGATTTTATATACATCTCGGAAATAAATAGAAGAGGGGCCCTCGAATGAATCGAGGGCCCCTCTGCGTTGGGGGGGGAGAGATTACTGGGCCGCGGCATTGAGTCCGGCGTTGCGGCCCATGACGAAGGCGTCGCCGACGGCGTTGCCGCCCAGGCGGTTGCCCGCATGGAGGCCGCCAGTGACCTCGCCTGCCGCATACAGGCCGGGAATCGCCTCGCCGTCCGTGCTGAGAACAGCGTTTTCGGTGTTGATCTTCAGGCCGCCCATAGTGTTGTGGATGGCGCAGTGGACGGGGCTGATGTAGTACGGGGGCGTGTCGCACTTGTCCCCGAAAACCGTCCTGCCGGTCAGGGGATCATAGGCGTTGTCCACCGCCTGGTTATAGTTGTCGAGGGTCGCCTGAAGCGTCTCGACATCGCAGCCGATGAAGGCCGCGGCGTCCTCAATCGTTTCTGCAATACAGAAGGCGCCGCGCTCCACAAATTTGAGCAGCTTTTCCCAGGAGGGGCCCTTGCCCGCTTCCAGGCGCGCCTGTTCCACGGTGTCGTCGCAGATCTGGAAGTGCAGCGCTTCAGGCTGCTCCAACACCGCCTTGGACATTACGTCGCGCTCAGCGTACTCGTTTACAAAGCGCTCGCCGTTCTTATTGATATAGATGGCGTTAATGGTATCGAAGCCCTGGAGGGGGCCGGTGTCGTTGGTGACGGTATTGACCGCCGGGAACAGCTGGGTATAGCCCATCCCCTCGGTGTCCGCACCCACGGCCAGCGCCATGGTTATGCCGTCGCCCTGGGTGGACGCCACCTGGTCTGTCGCCACGTTGAGGAGGCCCGCAGGCCAGTAGTTGTTGTATTCGTCCGCCATCTCCTTGTTGCCGCCAAAGCCGCCACTGGTGAGGATCACCGCCTTGTTGGCGTGGAGGGTCACCGGAATCCCGTCCTTGTAGGTGGCGATGACACCGCACACCCTGCCGTTTTCATAGATCAATTTATCGGCGTGGGTGTTGAGCATCAGCTCGCCGCCCAGCTTTTTGATATTGTCCTCCATAATGGCAAAGGCGCCGACCTTGTCCTTGAAGGTGTGGCCACGCTGCCACAGGCC
>JAHZEH010000136.1 GCA_019421925.1 Clostridia bacterium | reverse complement strand
TGGGCTCATCATAGGCGACCACCACCTCGCCGCACTCCTCGCAGTAGTAGGCGGGAATGCGGTGGCCCCACCAGAGCTGACGGGAGATGCACCAGTCGCGGATGTTCTCCATCCAGTTGAAGTAGGTCTTCTCAAAGCGCTCGGGCTCAAAGCGGATTTTGCCGGTGCGCACCGCCTCGATGGCGGGTTTGGCCAGCTCCTTGGTGGAGACGAACCACTGCTTGGAGACCAGGGGCTCCACTGTGCTGTGGCAGCGGTAGCAGGTGCCCACGTTGTGGCGGTAGTTCTCGATCCTGACCAGGGCGCCGCACGTCTCCAGGGCGGCCACAATGGCCTTGCGGGCCTCCAGGGCGGCCATGCCCGCAAATTCGCCGGCGTTCTCGTTCATGGAGCCGTCGTCCGCCAGGACGCGGATCATGGGCAGGTCGTGGCGCACAGCCACCTCGAAGTCGTTGGGGTCATGGGCGGGGGTGATCTTGACGCAGCCCGTGCCGAACTCCCGCTCCACGTACTCGTCCGCCACCACGGGGATGGGCTTGTTCAGCAGGGGCAGGATGACGTTCTTGCCCACCAGGTGGGCATAGCGCCCGTCGTCCGGATGGACGGCCACCGCCGTGTCGCCCAGCATGGTCTCGGGCCGGGTAGTAGCCACAACGAGGCCCTCCCCGCCGTCCTCCGCCCGATAGCGGATATGCCAGAGGTGGGAGTCCTGCTCCTCGTATTCCACCTCGGCGTCAGACAGGGCGGTCTTGCAGGTGGGGCACCAGTTGATGATGCGGTCCCCCCGGTAGATCAGGCCCCGGTTATACAGGTCAACAAAGGCCTGGCGCACAGCCCGGTTGCAGCCCTCATCCATGGTGAAGCGTTCCCGCTCCCAGTCGCAGGAGGAGCCCAGCTTTTTGAGCTGCTCAACGATGCGCCCGCCGTATACGCGCTTCCATTCCCAGGCCCGTTCCAGGAAACCCTCGCGGCCCAGGTCGTTCTTGGTCAGGCCCTCCTTTGCCATCTGCTCCACGATCTTGACCTCCGTGGCGATGGAGGCATGGTCAGTGCCGGGCATCCAGAGGGCTTCATACCCCTGCATGCGCTTGAACCGGATCAGCACGTCCTGGATCGTCTCGTCCAGGGCGTGGCCCATATGGAGCTGACCCGTAATGTTGGGCGGCGGAATAACAATGATGAAGGGGGTTTTGTCGGGGTTGGGGGCGGCATGGAAGTAACCCTTGTCCTCCCATTTCTGATAAAGCCGGTTCTCCACGGCTTGGGGATCGTAAACTTTTTCCATCTCTTTAGCCATGATCTCGCTCCTCAAATGTGTTTCAAATAAAAAAAGCCCCTTCCTCACAAGGACGAAAAGGGACTTCCGCGGTACCACCTCTGTTGGGCCAGCGACGGCTCGCCCCACTCATGTGCCCCTTAACGCGGGCAACCGTTTCCGGCTACTGGTTCCTTCGCCGAAAAAGCTCCGGGACGACCTTCGGCGCGACCCATGCCGGAGACCCTTCCAGCCAGCGGGGTCTCCTCTCTTGGGCGGGAAAGCGCCTACTCCTCCCCTTCACAGCCATTGAATTATCAAAATGTTACGCTTCATGATAGCCCAAATCAGGCGGCCTGTCAACTCCCAAGCCGCGGGACGCCTCAATGGGAATCGCTGCCGGAACCGTTCTCCTGCCGGCCGTCCTGCCCCTCCTCCCGGGCCCTGATCTCCTTCCTGCTCTCAAAGAACACCTTGCCGTACTGCACGCCGGCCAGAACGCCGAACACCACAGCGATGCCCAGCACCACCTCGTGCCAGGGAGCAATCCAGGGCACAAAGATACCGATGATGGTCAGGCCCACGCCGCCGTTGAAAAACAGGGTGGCCAGCTTGCCCCAAATCTTGGCATAGACCACCACTTCCTTTTTATAGAGGAAGGCGCTGCCGATGATGAGGATGATATCCTTGACAAAGACAAAGATCAGGAAGATGGGGGAGAGATACCCGGCGAGAGTGAGGCAGATCAGCGCGGCAAAGAGCATGAGCTTGTCCGCCAGGGGATCAAACAGCTTGCCGAAATCCGTGACCTGGTTGTATTTCCTCGCGATATAACCGTCGAGCACGTCGGTCAAAGCGGCCACCGCGAATACGATCACCGCCGCCACGTAGTTTTTGGGCACCTGGAACAGGTAGACAAATACGCCGATGAGCAGAAAACGAATGACAGTCAAAATATTGGGCACGTTCAGTTTCATCAATCCATCCTCTTTCTTAAGCAGGCGGGGAGTGGCAGACGCTCCCATGCGTCCCCTCCCGGCCCGTGCTTCTTACCCTCTCATGTTATCCCCATGCTCCGGATATCACAACCCTATTATGCCCAAAGCAACATAAAGCGGGTCGAAACGCATCCCCTCTGTTCCTCAAATTTCTCCAGGATACGCCATAGCTTATACTAAATTATCATACAGCATTTCCCGGCATTTGTCCACGGCGGCAATGCCCGCCGCGTTGCGTTTGCGGAGCTGTTTGTGATAAAGTAAACACAGCAATGGAAGGAGGGGCACGCCAATGGCCGCATGGGTTGGAGTTGCGCTGCTTCTGTCAACAGGCCTGTGCATTGGGCTGCGCAAGCTCCCCGTCTATGCCGCATTTGCGCTGCTTCCCCCTGCGGCCGCCCTGCTCCTGGGCTTCTCCCCCCTGGAATGCCTCTCCCTGGCCCAGTCCGGGCTGGAGCAAACGATGGGGAACGCCGCCCTGCTCCTCTGCTCCATCACCTTTTTCACTACCCTGCGTGAGTCGGGAGTCTTTTCCTATTGCATGGGCCTGCTGGGCAGCCGTCTCGGCGGCAGCCTGCTCCCGACCCTTTTCGCCACAGTTCTGGCCGCCAGCGCCGCTATGGCAAGCGGCTCAGCCACCCTGACCTATCTTGTGATCCTCCCTGCCTTTCTCCCCCTCTACCGGGCCTGCGGCGCGGACGTGCGCATCCTGGGTCTGCTGTGCTCCGCCGCTGTGGGCACGGGCCTGGCCTGGCCCTGGGGAAGCAAACCCCTGCTGCTGAGCTCCCTGGCCGGGATCGACAGCTTTGATCTATGGCAGAGCGCCCTGCCCCTGCAATGCTTCGGATTTGCGCTCTGCCTCGCATTGGCCTGGCTGTGCGCCCGGTGGAACCGGCGCAGGGGAGCCCGTCCCTGCGCCCCCCTCCCCGAAAACGCCCTCTCCCGTCCCCGGCGGTTCCATGCAAATATCCTGCTGCTGCTTTCCGGGTTTGTGCTTCTCATCCTCTGGGGAATATCCCCCCGCGTCCTCTTTCTGCTCCTGGCCCTTCTGGCCCTCCTGCTAAACGCCCCCTCCCCAGGCCAGCGGCAAAAAATCTTTCGCGCCGTCGCTCCCAGCGCCCTCCCGGTCTGCTTGACCGCCCTCTCCGTGGGGATCTTCCTGGGTATTTTTGAGGGGAGCGGCATGCAGGCCGCTCTGATGGAGGGGCTCCTCGCCCTTTTGCCCGCCACCCTCTTCCGCTTCTTTCCCCTCCTACTGTCTCTGCTGAGCACCCTGCTGCTGCTCGTCCTCCCCTTCCAGTCCCTGTACGCTCTGATCCCCCTGGCCGCCGCCGCATGCGTATCCGCGGGCGGTTCCCCGGCCGGATCCCTGCTCCCCTTTGTCCTCCTCTATCCCACGGTCTACTCCCCCCTGGTGGCCACCACCACCCTCATCGACGCCCAGCTCTCACAGCCCTTTTCCGCCCATCTGCGCTTCTCCTTCTGGCCGCTCTGTGCCCTGCATGGCGCCGTCCTGGCCTTTGGCGCTCTTTTAGGACTCTTTTAGAATCATTAGGAGGTCCCCTATGCTCTATCGTATCGGCGATATTTCCAAATTGCTCGGCATCTCCCTGGAGGGGCTGCGCCTCTATGAGCGCCAGGGCGTGGTCCACTCCCAGCGCGACGCCAAAACAGGCTACCGCTACTACGGCCATCTGGATATCACCGCCCTCATCCGCAGCCGCAGCTACCGGCACATGGGCTTTGGCCTGGATGAGACCGCCGAACTGCTCAACACGGACTCTCTGGACCTCATCGTCCAGCGCTACGGAGAGCGGGAGGAGGCGCTCCGCCGGGAGCAGCTCTGGCTGGCCGCCGTCACCAGCTACCTGCGCGATCTCAGGGAGGTAACGGCCCGGGCCGAAGAACTCCTGGGACAATATGAATTGGCCCAGAGCCCGGCCCTGTACCGATTTGAATATATGTACCAGCACAAGCTCATCGTAAAAAAAGAGGATTACCCGCTCTTCCGCAAATGGGTGGAATATGCGCCGCTGTCCTGGGTGGGGATGCGGTGCCCGGTAAACGCCCTTCTGGGGGAGGATCAGGGTCATTACACCGCCCTCAACCTGTTCGCCGAACATGCCCGGCTCCTTGGGATTCAGGAGGGCGGCTCCGTCAGGCGCTATCCCTCCTTCCCCTGCGTGCGCACTTATGTTTCAGAATCCGGCGGCTTCAATCTGAAAAAGTGTTTTGCCCCCCTCCTCCGCTATCTTGAGGACCAGGGCTTGGAGCCCGCCGGCGATCTGTTGGGCCGTACCTTTCTGTCCTATAACAAGCAGAGGGATTATACCCGCCTACGGGAGGTATGGCTCCCTGTGCAGAACAAAAATTGTTAGTAATCCGTTGACTCTGTTCCGTGCATCTCCCGTTTAATCAAAAAACCCCAATTGCGGGGATTATTAAACACGCAAAAAACGCGAAAAAAAACGGCTGCCAAAAATTTCCGGGGCCGCGATGAACCAGCGGCGCATTATTCCATTTCAAAGATAGTTTACGCCGTGGCCAGAGGCCCCACTGCCCAGCCGGAACCCATGTGTTTGTGATGCCCGCTGTGCTTGTCTGTCCCTCCCTGTACGGCTTGTCCATCCCGGGAGTCTAGAGGACCCCCTCCGCACGTTTGCGAGCGTCACACGCCGAGAGAATATCGTATCCGATCTGCGATATCTTCTCGTTGAGTTGATCGTACTCCTCGGGAGTCGTAATCAGGAAATCGTCACAGATTTTACCTATGAAGTTCCCGTCCTTCACTACCATCACTACATGACCGTCGGGCAGTGGTATTGCGGGTTTTTTAGCTCTCTTTGCCATGCTCACCCCTCCTCGTTTCAGATTATGCATGCCCTGGATTGTCTTAGTTCAGCAGCTGCCGCTTCCGGTTCCCGCATGTTTCCGGGAGCGCTTTGGGGCTGAACGCCCCGACGCATTTTGCTGCGTCCCGTCCTCAGCGTATGTTATGATTGCAGAAAAACAGGGGTTGAAATGGCGGAAGTTCTATGGGCTGGCGATCACCTCCGTATTCGGAATAACCGGCACAGCCACAGCCTCAATCCCAGCACTGCTCTGCCGTCCGTCCCACAGAAACTCAGGCCGCCATTCCGCAAAAAACCGGGATATTTAAGGATCTGTTTGCTGCTATCACGGGCATGTTCCAAAACAATCCACTGCCAGGAATTTCTGTTTCAGCCGATGAAGAACTGAATAACCTGTCATATTCGGAATATACCTGCCCGGAAGACCTTATCTTAAAAGAGGCCAATATTGCTATGGACTTGATGGGATTTGGCGTCATCTGGCATACCATACTGAAGAAGCATCACTTGACCACAGCCTTCAGGGGATTGATTATGATCCCCCAAGGTGCATTCATGTTTCTTTCAAATAATCTCAGCCGGTTCCATTAAGAACAGCCCACTGGGCCGGGACCGGCAGCCGAGCCGGACATGTCTTGAAAGAATCCATAATAATACTGCTGTTGTAAATTTAACAGATACGCAGTCAAAACTGGCGCATTCTGAGAAAAGAGGTAATCCCAATGGCATGTTGCTGCA
>JAHZEH010000135.1 GCA_019421925.1 Clostridia bacterium | reverse complement strand
TGGAGACGACGATCTCAACCTTGATCTTGGGCCGCAGGGTCATATCTATGGGCGCGCCGCGATAGTACTTGGTGGCGCCCTTCTGCACGCCGCATCCAAGCACGTTGGTCACAGTCATGCCGGTGACGTCGATGGCCTCCATGGCCGACTTGAGAATCTCGAACTTGGCCTGGTTGCAGAGGATGACGACCTTGGTAAGCTTGTGGGCACTGGAGGCTGCGGGGGTCTCAATGTGCTGCACGGGCACCGCCTTCTCCATAGAGACGGCGGGCGCGGCGGAAAACCCGGCCAGGGGAGTGGATACGGAGGGGTCGCCGGTCTCGGGCATGGGCATGAAGTCGGCGTAGGCGCTGACCAGCCCGTGTTCCACGGAGTCCATGCCGGCGATTTCCTCCTCAGCGGAGACACGCAGGCCGATGGTCTTTTTGATGAGGGTGAAGATGATGGTCATGGTCACGGTGACCCAGGCGATGACAGAGACTACGCCCAGGGCCTGCACGCCCAGGAAGGAGAAGCCGCCGCCGTAGAAGACGCCGCCATCCACGGCGAAGAGGCCGGTGAGGAGGGTTCCGCCCGCGCCGCACAGGCAGTGTACGCCGATGGCGCCCACCGGGTCGTCGATCTTGAGCACCTTGTCGATGAACTCAATGCCAAAGACCACCAGGAAGGAGGCGATGAGCCCGATCATAGCCGCGCCAAAGGGGTTGACCAGGTCGCACCCGGCGGTAATCGCCACAAGACCGGCAAGGGAGCCGTTGAGGGTCATGGAGACGTCGGGCTTGCCATACTTGACCCAGGTGATGCACATGGCCCCGATGGTGGCCACGGCGGCGGCCAGGTTGGTGTTCATAAAAATCAGGGAGGCGGAGACCATGGACTCGTCGCCCGTCATCGAGACAGTGGAACAGCCGTTGAAGCCGAACCAGCAGAACCAGAGGATGAACACGCCCAGGGCGCCCAGGGTCAGGCTGTGCCCGGGGATGGCCCGGGGCTTGCCCTGCCTGTCGTATTTGCCGATGCGGGGGCCGAGGATTTTTGCGCCGATCAGGGCCGCCACGCCGCCCACCATATGCACCGCGGTGGAACCGGCGAAATCATGAAATCCCAAACTGGCCAGCCAGCCGCCGCCCCAGATCCAGTGGCCGGATACGGGATAGACCACCGCGCTGATGAGAAGGCTGTAGATACAGTAGGCGGAGAACTTGGTGCGTTCGGCCATGGCCCCGGATACGATGGTGGCGGCGGTGGCGCAGAAAACGGTCTGGAAGATGACATAGGCCCAGGTGGGCAGGGAGCCGAAAGCGTACTCCCCCTGGATGAAGAAGTCGGGCGTGCCGATCATGCCGGCGTTGCTCGCGCCAAACATCAGGCCGAAGCCGAGAATCCAGTAGACCGGCGTGCCGATGGCAAAGTCCATCAGGTTTTTCATGATGATGTTGCCGGCGTTCTTAGCCCTTGTGAAGCCGGTTTCCACCATGGCGAAACCGGCCTGCATGAAGAAAACCAGCGTTGCGCCCAGCAGAACCCAAATGGTGTCGACGGATGAGAACATGATGATACCTCCTTAAAATAAAAACAGAGTGCGCCGGCGCATGATGCGCGGCGCACTCCATTGTGCCTGGGGGTATGGGGTGTGTTATACATAAAGCAACAGGTCGCCATAGGTCGGGAAGGGCCAGTACTCCTTGGAGACGATGGTCTCCAATTCGTCGGCCACGGCCCGCAGATCGTTCATGGCCGGAATGACGGTGCCCACATTGTACAGGCCCTCCGCGGTGGCGTCGGCGCAGCGATGCAGGCCCAGGACAGCTTCGTCCAGCGTCTCGATTTTCTGGTAGAGGCTGGCGCCCAGGGCGGAGAGCTTGCCGGCAAGGGCCTCTTCAAAGCTGGTGTCGATGGATGCCGAGAGGGTTTTCTTGGCCAGAGCGGAGTCGGTGAGGGACTTGCTGTAAGCTGAGACGGCGGGCAGGATCTGCTTTTTGGCCATCTCCAGCATGGTCAGGGCCTCGATGTTGATGACCTTGTCATAGCCCTCCATGAGAATCTCATAGCGGGAGAGCATCTCAGTCCTGGTGAAAATGCCGTGCTTGGTGAAGAGTTCGACATTCTTGTCGGAGATGAAGTAGGGCAGGGCCTCGGGTGTGGTACGCAGGTTGAGCAGCCCCCGCTTTTCGGCCTCCGCAACCCACTCCTCCGAGTAGTTGTTGCCGTTGAAGATAATCCGCTTGTGCTCGACGATGGTCTTTTTGATGAGGGCGGCGAGGGCGGCTTTGAAGTCCTCCGCCTTCTCCAGCTCGTCGGCGAACTGGCAGAGCTCCTCGGCCACGATGGTGTTGAGCACGACGTTGGGGCCGGCGATAGAGAAGGCGGAGCCCAGCATGCGGAACTCGAACTTGTTGCCCGTGAAAGCGAAGGGGGAGGTGCGGTTGCGGTCCGTGTTGTCCTTGAACAGGCGGGGCAGGACATGCACGCCGATCTCCATGGCGGTTTTTTCGGGGCTGGCGTATTCGCTGGCGTTCTCAATGGCGTCCAGAACCGCTCCCAGTTCATCGCCCACGAACATGGAGACGATGGCGGGCGGCGCTTCGTTGGCGCCCAGGCGGTGGTCGTTGGCCGCGGAGGCCACGGAGACCCTCAGCAGATCCTGATATTCATCCACGGCCTTGATAACGGCGGCGAGGAAGAGGAGGAACTGGGCGTTCTCCATGGGGGAATCGCCGGGCTCCAGGAGATTTTCGCCCTTGTCGGTGCAGATGGACCAGTTGTTGTGCTTGCCGCTGCCGTTGACGCCCGCGAAAGGCTTCTCATGGAGCAGGCAGGCAAAACCGTGGCGCTCTGCCACCCGCTTCATCAGCTCCATGGTGAGCTGGTTGTGGTCGGTGGCGATGTTTGTGGTGGAGAAGATGGGGGCCAGCTCATGCTGGGCAGGGGCCACCTCGTTGTGCTCAGTCTTGGCCAGGACGCCCAGCTTCCAGAGTTCCTCGTTGAGGTCCTTCATGAAGGCCGAGACCCTGGGGCGGATGACGCCGAAATAGTGGTCCTCCAGCTCCTGGCCCTTGGGGGGCTTGGCGCCGAAGAGGGTGCGGCCGCAGTAGATCAGATCCTCGCGCTTGGCATAGAGGGACTTGTCGATGAGGAAGTACTCCTGCTCGGGGCCCACGGTGGTGAGCACCTTCCTGGCCCGGGTGTTGCCGAACAGGCGCAGGATGCGGAGGGCCTGGGTGGAGATGGCCTCCATGGAGCGGAGCAGAGGGGTCTTTTTGTCCAGGGCCTCGCCGCCGTAGGAGCAGAAGGCCGTGGGGATGCAGAGCACACCGTCCTTGATGAAGGCGTAGGAGGTGGGGTCCCAGGCGGTATAGCCCCTGGCTTCGAAGGTGGCGCGCAGGCCGCCGGAGGGGAAGGAGGAGGCGTCCGGTTCACCCTGGATGAGGTTCTTGCCGGAGAACTCCATGATGACCGCGCCGTCGCAGGCCGGGGAGATGAAGGCGTCATGCTTCTCGGCGGTGATGCCGGTCATGGGCTGGAACCAGTGGGTGAAGTGGGTTACGCCCTTCTCCACGGCCCAATCCTTCATGGCGTTAGCCACCACGTTGGCCACGTCCAGAGTCAGGGGGAGATCGTCGCGGATGCATTTCTTCAGGGCCCTGTAGGTGTCCTTGGGCAGGCGGTCCTTCATGACCTTGTCGTTGAACACCATACTTCCAAAGATCTCGGGAACGGTACTCATGGGGTTTCCTCCTCAAATATTATTGATAAACTGAGGCATTTTTGAAAATAAAAAGGGCGCCGCGGGCTTTCACCCGCAGCGCCTTTGCTGTTTACGCAAACATCATAAGACGGATGCATTCGTATGTCAACCCCAATTTGAAAATTTTTCTGCAATGGAATCCTGCACGCATTGCAGGATTCCAAATAAAAACTGGGACAAATCGGGACTTTCAAAAAAATGTGCAGGAAATGATCCGGTTTTTTGCATTGACGCTTGACGAACGCTGTAGTTTATTATAGAATACCAACGGTGAACAAAGGCGTCCACCATTGGAGCGGAAAGAGGCTGCGGGCCTGTTTCGCCAATGGCGGGGCGCTTATTTTTATGTCCGAGAATGAGAAGAAGAAAAACGGGGCTTTTATGCTTTCATAAGGTTAGGAGATTATCAGCATGTTGAAAGAAGGTCAATACAGGATTCCATCCGGCTGCGCCATTTCCGGCATCTTCTCCCGTTCCGGGGAGAGGCTTGACGGGAGCGGCATCATCGAGTCCATCAGCACCATGCATGACCGTTCCAACGGCCTGGGCGGCGGGTTTGCGGGCTACGGCATCTACCCGGACTACAAGAACCAGTATGCCTTCCACGTCTTTTATGACGGAGAGGAGGCCAAGGACGAGTGCGAGAAGCTGCTGCGCGTCTACTTCGACATGGTCAACCTGTCCAAGATTCCGGTGCGCAAAATGCAGTCCATCACCGACGAGCCGCTGATCTGGCGCTACTTCCTTGACCCTCTGCCCACCAAGCTGGCGGAGAGCCAGCTCGATGAGCGGGAGTTCGTCATGCGCCTGGTTATGAGGATCAACTCCACCATCAACGGGGCGTATGTCTTTTCCTCGGGCAAGAACATGGGCATCTTCAAGGCCGTGGGCTTCCCGGAGGACGTGGGCCGTTTCTATAAACTGGAGGACTACGCGGGCTACTGCTGGACGGCCCACGGCCGCTATCCCACGAATACCCCCGGCTGGTGGGGCGGGGCGCACCCCTTTGGGCTGCTGGATTTCTCCGTCGTCCATAACGGCGAGATCTCCTCATACGACGCCAACCGCCGCTTCATCGAAATGTTTGGGTATCAATGCAATCTCCTGACTGATACGGAGGTCATTTCCTATATTATTGATTACCTGGTCCGCCGGCAGGGGCTGACCCTTGAGGAGACGGCCTCGGTCATCGCCGCCCCCTTCTGGGAGACCATCTCCCATATGGAGGAGGAGGCTGCGGCCAAGCTGCGGTATCTGCGCACCGCTTTCTCCAGCCTGCTGGTCACTGGGCCTTTCTCCATCCTGGTGGGCTTCAACGGGGGTATGATGGCCCTCAACGACCGGCTCAAGCTGCGCAGCATGGTGGCGGCCGAGAAGGGCGACAGAGTCTATGTGGCCAGCGAGGAGTGCGCCATCCGGGTGCTGGAGGACAGGGTGGACCGCATCTGGTCCCCCATGGGCGGCGAGCCGCTCATCTTCCGCCTCCATGAGGATGTGCGCGGAAAGTTCTAGGGGGCCGGGAAAGACGCTTCGACTATGGACAGATAGAAGAGGGAGATAAAATGCCGATCAATTTTTTATATCCGGAATATGAGGTGGTGCGCAATCAAACCCGCTGCATCACATGCAGGGCGTGCGAGCGCCAGTGCGCCAACGAGGTGCACCACTATGACGAGGATCTGGGGATTATGGTGAGCGACGAGTCCAAGTGCGTGGCCTGCCACCGCTGCGTATCTCTCTGCCCCACCCGGGCCCTCAAAATTGTCAAGACGGACCACACCTTCCGGGAGAATGCCAACTGGACGGGTGAGACCATCGGCGAGATCTACCGCCAGGCCGGTTCTGGCGGCATGCTGCTCTCCTCCATGGGCAACCCAAGGGAATACCCGGTCTACTGGGATAAGATGCTCATCAACGCCTCCCAGGTGACCAATCCTTCCATTGATCCGCTGCGCGAGCCCATGGAGACCAGGGTTTTCCTGGGCAAAAAGCCCGGGCGGATTGAACGGGACGGGGAGGGGAGGCTGGTGAATAACCTGCCCCCCCAGTTGGAGCTGAGCGTGCCCGTCATGTTTTCTGCCATGAGCTACGGCTCCATCAGCTACAACGCCCATG
>JAHZEH010000134.1:4169-5868 GCA_019421925.1 Clostridia bacterium | reverse complement strand
TCAGCCGGCGATATGGGAGAGCTGGAGGGATTGAACGATGGACAGCCGCTGCGAAATTGAGCCCGGGAGATACCGGCATTTTAAGGGGAAGGAATACCGCGTCCTGGGCCTGGCCCGCCACTCCGAGACTCTGGAGGAGATGGTTGTGTATCAGGCGCTCTATGGAGAAAAAGGGATTTGGGTCCGCCCCGCCTCCATGTGGAGCGAAATGGTTGAGCGGGACGGCCGTGTCTTTAAGCGGTTTGAGCGCATTGGAGATTGATTACATGCATAAAAACTTAAATAACTTGAATATTTTTTCAAAATAGCCTTGCTTTTTTGCTTTGTGAGTGTATAATATAGCTTGTAACCGAAAAGTAAACCAATTTTCAGGAGGATATCATACCATGAAGAAAACTGCTTTGATGCTCGCTGTGCTGATGCTTGCCGCATTTGCATTTGCCG
Source organism: Clostridia bacterium (assembly GCA_019421925.1). GTDB lineage: Bacteria > Bacillota > Clostridia > Christensenellales > CALWSW01 > JAHZEH01. Next base: position 5,424 of record JAHZEH010000134.1, on the reverse strand, counting down.
GTTGCTCTTCCCCCGCCGCGACGGATGCAACCCCTGCGCCCGACGCGACGGAGGCCCCCGCCACGACCGACGCTCCCGCGGAAGGCGACGCCTCCAGCTCCGCTGTGGACGCCATCAAGGCCAAGGGTGAGCTCGTCATGCTGACCAACGCCGCTTTCCCGCCCTTTGAGTACCTGGGAGCGGACAACAATGTCGTCGGCGTGGACGTGGACATCGCCCAGGCTGTTGCCGACGAGCTGGGCGTTGCGCTCAAGGTTGTGGATATGGACTTCGACGGGATTGTCCCCGCTATCCAGACCGGCAAGGGCGACCTGGGTGTCGCGGGTATGACCGCCACTGAGGAGCGCATGAAGACGGTTGACTTCTCCATCAACTATGTTGACGCGGCCCAGGTTATCATTGTGCGCGCCGATGACACGAGCATCGCCGGCGCCGCCGACCTCGAGGGCAAGAATGTGGGCGTGCAGAACGGCACCACCGGCGACCTGTATGTTACCGATGAGACCGGCGCCAACCCCTACCGCTACAAGACGGGCGCGGACGCCGCCATTGAACTGACCAACGGCAAGCTGGATGCTGTGGTGCTCGACGAGATGCCTGCCAATGAGATCGTCGCCAGCAACAGCGCGCTCAAAGTGCTGGATGAACCCCTGACTGAGGAGCAGTATGCCATCGCCATCGCCAAGGGCAAGGACGACCTGAAGGCGGTTGTGGATTCCGTGGTCGCCAAGCTGCTGGAGGAGGGCAAGATCGACGAGTGGATCGAGGCCCATAAGCAGGCGTCTGAGACCCTGGAATAATTGAAAACAGCCTCTCTGAGCGTTGAGAGTAAACAGAGGGATCGGCCGCCGCCTTCCCTCTGTTTTTTGCGAATTGCTTGACAGGAAAGAAAAGTAGAAGAAAGGTGCGGCTATGTGGGATAACTTTGGCCAGCAATTGTATGACAACATCATTTTAAACGACCGTTGGAAGCTCTACCTGGAGGGCCTGGGGGATACCCTGCTCATCACGCTGGGCGCGGCGCTCATCGGCATTGTTCTGGGCAGTCTTGTAGCAATCTGCAAGGTTTACGCCGCGGAGAATAAAAAGCTTAAGCCCCTGGATATTCTGTGCGACATCTACCTGGCGGTCATCCGCGGCACACCTATGATGGTGCAGCTCATGATATTTGCCTTTATTGTCTTTGCTTCAGCCAGTATGGACGCCATGATCTATGTGGCCATCATCGCCTTTGGCATCAATTCAGGAGCCTTTG
>JAHZEH010000134.1:2544-4159 GCA_019421925.1 Clostridia bacterium | reverse complement strand
TAGGTGGCCGGGATTGTCCGCGCAGGTATCATGGCGGTGGGCAAAGGCCAGTCGGAGGCGGGACGCAGCCTGGGCCTGACCAAGAACATGACCATGCGGCTGATCGTGCTCCCTCAGGCCGTGAAGAACATCCTGCCGGCCCTGGCCAATGAGGCCATCGTGCTTCTGAAGGAGACTGCTATCGTGGGTTATATCGCCATTGGCGACATCACCTATATGGCCTCCCTGATCCGCACGAGGACCTACAGCCCGGTGCCCCTGCTGGTGATCGCACTGGTCTATTTGCTGATTGTCATGCTGATGACCTATGGCATGCGGAAACTGGAGAGGAGGCTGGCCAGAAGTGAGCGATAAACTGATTGAGGTGGTAAACCTCTCGAAGCATTTCAGCGATGTCCACGCGGTGAACAACGTAACCACCTCCATTGAGAAGGGGGAAAAGGTGGTTGTCGTCGGCCCCTCCGGCTCGGGTAAATCCACCTTCCTGCGCTGCCTCAACCTCCTGGAGACGCCCACGGGCGGCAAGATCATCTTTGAGGGAGTGGATTTGACCGACAAGAACAACGATATCAACAAAACCCGCCAGAAGATGGGCATGGTGTTTCAGCAGTTCAACCTCTTCCCCCATCTGACAGTGCGCCGCAACATCACATTGGCCCCCACCCAGCTCAAGCTCATGGGGCAGGAGGAGGCCGACGCCAACGCCATGCGCCTGCTGACCAGGATTGGCCTGGCGGACAAGGCGGATGCATATCCGAGACAGCTCTCGGGCGGCCAGCAGCAGCGCATCGCCATTGTGCGGGCCCTTGCTGTCAACCCGGACGTGATGCTCTTTGACGAGCCCACTTCCGCATTGGACCCTGAGATGGTGGGCGAGGTGCTTGAACTTATGAAGGAGCTCGCCCATGAGGGCATGACCATGGTGGTTGTGACCCATGAGATGGGGTTTGCACGGGAGGTAGGCACCCGTGTGGTCTTTATGGACGGGGGGCAGATTGTTGAGGAGGCTCCGCCTCAGGAATTTTTCGGCAGCCCCAAGAACCCAAGATTGAGAGATTTCCTGGCCAAAGTACTTTAAGCCATGCAGAGAGGCGCGGTTTTCCGCGCCTTTTGTGTTATAATAGACTTCAGAAAAAGAATGACCGGAGGCAGACAAAACATGGATCAAAAGAAGATTGAGCGTATCAATGAGCTGGCACGCAAACACAAGGCGGAGGGCCTGAACGAGGCGGAGCTGGCGGAGCGGGACGCGCTGCGCCGCGAGTATATCGACGCACACAAAGCCAGCCTGGCGGCAGCGCTGGAAAATACCTATATTGTCGACGAGCAGGGGAACAAGCGAAAGGTTCAAAAGAAATAATGCAGCGCATCCTTCCAGGCTATTTTAAAGACGGACAGGCCCTAAGCTATGAACTGGAGCGGGGCAGGCGGCGGAACCTGTATCTGTGCGTAGGGGAGCAGGGGGTTGTTGCCCGCGCGCCCCAGCGCATGAGAGCCGAGACCATTGAGGCGTTCCTGCTCCAGAAGCGGTCCTGGGTGGAGAAGCAGCTGGCTCAGAGTGCCCGCCAGCAGCGGGTGCGCAGGCTCGCCGAGGGGGACGGGGAGTTTGTACGGC
>JAHZEH010000134.1:0-2534 GCA_019421925.1 Clostridia bacterium | reverse complement strand
GATCATCGCTGGGAGCTATGAGAGGATGTCCGCGCTCACGGGAATCACCGCCGAGCAGGTGCATCCTAAACGGCTCAAGAGCAGCTGGGGCCGGTGCCGTGCTGATGGAAAGATCTCCATCAACATCGCTGTGGCCCTCTTTCCCCAGGAGATCGTTGACTATGTGATGCTCCATGAGCTCTGCCACCTGCGCCATATGAACCACTCCCCCCAGTTCTGGGCTCTGGTGGAGGGGCATATGCCCGACTACCGGGCGCGCCGCAAGATACTCAAACAGTGCCTGTTATAAGCAGAAGGAGCGCCACAAATGTGGCGCTCCTCAGAGCATCCGATAGGGGCTTTCGCCATTTTTTTGAGGTAACAGCATTCCTCCTTCCTCCCTGAGGATTCCGGTCGGAAGATGCTGAAAAGGGCAAAAATTCTGTCGGTTTTATCCGTTTCGTCGTATGCGCCGCCGGAGGCGGTTAGATAGACCAGGGGCCGCTCTTTTTAGAGCAGCCCCTTTGATATCTATGTGGTTTCTGCTGGAATACAGTTTTTCAGAAGCGCAAGAGAAAATCGGACAAGAGAGAAGACCGTTTCACTTGACGTAATTCGCAATGGCATTCTGAGCCGCGATGCGTCCGGTAGCGATAGCTTGTTGAATAGCGCCGCCGCCATAGGAGTAACCAGCCACGAACAGCCTGGAGTTGGTCAGCTCACCCGCGCCGTAAACGCCGGGAATGGTGCTGCCGTCTTCCTTGACGAATTCGCACTCTGCGTTGACCACAGGGCCGCCGAAGCTCAACAGAATCTCAGCATAAGCTTTGATACCATAGAAAGGAGCTTGGCCGAATCCCAGCACCAGCTCAGTAGCTTTGCCAAAATCTGCGTCCTCTTTGCCGGTGAGTTCGTTGTAGCGGGCGATGGTGGCGTTAAGACCGCTGATGTTGATGTTCAGTTGCTTGGCCAGGTCTTCAGCAGTGTCGGCCTTGACTACAGTACCCTTGGCAACCAGCTCCTCAAGAACGGTGACGTCGTTGTTGGAATCAAAGAGATAATAGAAATCAGAAGATTCGCTCGCGAGCATGGCGTTCATTTCCACCATGTAGTGCGCATCTTCCGCGCACAGACGATCACCGTTGCCGTTGACCTCCAAAAAGTTGGCGGGCAGGTTGAGCGTATTCATCCAGTTGGTATTGCCTTGGCCCAAAGCGGGAGAAGTATAAGAAGAAATGCCGCCCAGAGCTTCAATCATTTCAATACCGTCGCCCACATTACCGACAGCAGATACATGCTTGGCGGCGTAGATAGCGGGCTGACGTTCCTGGGCGACGGGGCCGTTGTCAAATCCGCCGGTGGCAAGTATCACCGCATCAGCACGGACGGTCAGCTTGGAACCGTCGGCGCGTTCAGCGATAACGCCCACGACAACACCGTTCTCCTCGATGAGTTCGGTTCCAGCGGTGTTCAGACGGATGTCCACTTTGCCGGTCTTGACAGCTTCAGCCTCCAGGACATCAATGATCGTCATGCCGTTGGGGCGGACGCTCTTGCCATCGGGATCGGGATTGGCACGGGCAGCATTCCAAGGGTCATCTACTGTTTGGGGTCTGGCATACCATTCCCAACCCATTGCACCCAGCCACTCTACATTGCCAGCGGAATCTTCCGCGATACGGCGGGTAATGGCTTCATCAGACTGTGCTCTGGCAAGATGCAGATCCACATAATCCTGTACGGTAAATCCTTCATCGGTGTACAGCACAACGCCGGAGGAATGGCCGGTAGAGCCGCCAATACTGGACAGTTTCTCCAGAACGACCACTTCCACACCCTGCTGAGCTGCTTCCACCGCCGCAGACATGCCGGCGCCGCCTGCACCCACAACTACGATCTGGGTGGTGATCTCCTCATCGGCCTGGACGGGAGCATCATAATTCTGGAGGTCAGAGGTGTTGCCGCCCGCCTGGGAGACACAGTCCGCTATGCCGCGCAGCATAGCGCCGCGAGTAACGGTAGAACCTGAGACAGCATCCACATCAAGAGACTGATGATCCACCACAGCAGCGGCAACAGCATTGATGGCAGCGTCACCGATTCTGGGGGATTCAGAGTGCGTAGGCGCGCTCACCTGTGTGATGGCGTCCTCACTGAAGGTCACCTGCACGGTGATATCACCATTATGACCCGCCTGCACAGAAGTGTAAGTACCAGCAGTAAATTTTGCCACAGGTTCGGTTGATTGTTCTGCAGGTTCAGGTGTGGCGGTAGCTTCTGCCGCAGGTTCGGCAGGTTGTCCTGCCGGTTCGGGCGCACAGGCAACCATGCCGACTACCATGAGAGCGCATAGCAAAAGTGCGATCAGGTTTTTCATGAAAACTCCTCCTCTTTGGTTAAAAATTGCAGACTGCGTAAAATTCATAGATGATTCTATGTTATTTTAGTATGATGTGTTGAAGATATTTTGTCAATGATTTAGTGAGCTGTGTTATGTCGGGATCATCCCTTGGGAAAAAACTGGTTGAGAGGAGGATATATCAAATTAATATAAC
>JAHZEH010000133.1 GCA_019421925.1 Clostridia bacterium | reverse complement strand
CAAAGATCGGCAACAGTAATGTTTGATGATGTGCGCAAGGCAAGGAGACGTTGAGCAAAAAGTTCTTTTGAAAGCATGAAATTCCTCCTTGACAGTTGAGTATAGCTCAACTATAATGAGGCCATAAGAGTTGAGCAACACTCAACGATCAAGAGAAAGGAGGGGAGATGAAACTTATGTTGCGGCAAGAACGATTGAGGCATGGATGGACACAGCAGTATGTCGCCGAAAAAGCCGGAGTTACAAAATCTGCAATCTTACTGCTGGAAACCGGAAAGACAAAACCATCCTCCGAAGTTCTTGTCAAACTCTTAGACCTATTCGGTTATAGCGACCCTCGTAAGTTGTTCGGGGCGGCAACCCCGGACAACACAGAAAAGCCCGGCGGCAACCAGGCGAATCCTTAGAAAACTATTCAACCAAAGCATAGCACAGAGAACATGTGAACGGCAAGAAAAAAGCGCCGGATAGGCGCGGAGGAGGTAACATGCGGGAGCAAACGACGCTGCGCCTGCCTTCTGAGCTCAAAGAGGAGCTACAGAGGGAGGCGCAAAGGAAGGGAATGAGCTTTAATGCGTATGTTCTTCTGCTCATTGACAGAGGCCGTCGGGCTGAACAGGAATAGGGCCATTCTCCTTTTCATAGCGGGCAATATATTGCTGGAGCGCATATTCTACAAGATTATTAAGTGACCGTCGCTCCACGGCGCAAATTGCTTTGACCTTTTCGTAGGTAGCTTCTTCAATGCGAAGTCCTGTTTGAATCCTATTTGTAGCCATTGTTATCACTCCTTTAGCAATATGCTAGCAAAATTTCCGTTGACAATCTACTCCCATTATGCTAGCATAATGCTATCAAACAAAAGGGGGACAACGCATGGCTCAAATACTTATCAGATCACGGGATGAATTGAAAACAGACCTCCAGAATGAAGCGCAGCGGATAGGGATAACGCTTAACGCCCTCATCCTGCAAATCCTGGACGACTGGAAAAAACGGCAAGAAAAAAGCGCCGGGTAGGCGCGGGGAGGGGAGGTAAAAGAGGAATGAGCGGAAGCAAAAGAGGATTTTTCAGCAGGCTGAGCCGCCGAAAGAAGCGCATAAAGGACCTGGAGGAGCGGTTGTTTTTTCTGGAATGTGTTTATCTGTCGGAGCGAAAGGAGTGGGCGAAGAAGCACCTTTCACAGAATCAATGAAATGTCCCATCCGGAATCCTTGTAACCTGCAATGAGTTTTTTAATAAGGGATTCGGCGTTTTCTAACTCGACTCGCGCCTTTATGTCTGTGTCTACATCGAATTTACTTTTAACGAAGTCTCTGTAGTTCGCCAAAGCGGAGTAGAGCGAGGCGGATTCCAACAAGGATACCGGGAGATCAAAGGACAGTTTCATAATCAAGACCTAACCTTTCTAACAGAATTTATACAGCAGCGGCGCGGAGAGGACGGAAGATGGAAGATAAAGTATGGTACATTCTGCTGGCTGCGATTGTGGCAATCGTCATAGCAGAATTCATATGTCAGTGGGAAGGAGACAAGATGGATGATAAAGGATGGTACATTCCGCTGATTCTGTCGATTGCGGCAATCATCATCAGCCTGGTGAAGCTGTTCTTACCTAAATAGTGCGAGGAAGTGAAAGGAATGTATAGAGACATATGGAGCACAGAACGCCCTGAACGCTGCAGATTGTGCAGGAAGGAGGGGCCTACCAAATCAGGCCTGTGCCCTGAATGCAAGGCGAAAACAGACGAAGAGCACAGGGAGTGGATAAAGAGCTTTTTTGCGAAACATGGCAGGGTCAGAGGTTTCGCCAAATTCGCGATGGGGGAGCTGAAGGACATAGACCTATGGTTTATAGATGACGGCCCGATAGGAAAGACGCTGCGTTTGATCTGCACCCTGATTTCAACGGTTATAGGCGCTTTCATTGGGTGGGGACTGGGCAGTCTTCTCTGGAACCTCTTCAATGGTTAAGAAAAAAGGCTGCACAGGTAGAACACGACTACACCGGAGATGATCGCGACAAAGGCAGGCAGCAAGACGGAATACACCAGGTCATGGCGCCGCTTAACTTTCGTGTAAGCACGTCCCTTCTGGGTAGGAAAGATACTCATGGAACCTTTGCCCAGATAAGTATAGTCTAGGTATTTCTCATCTTTGAGATAATCAATGATCTCAAAAATACGCAATTCATCGGCGTTTTTTAAAGATAAACGAAGCTCGGAGATTGAGTAAGAATGATCCTTATTTTCCAAAGAGAGTATCCTTTTTAAGACCTTGCAGCTATCGCTATCAAGCATTTTGACACCTAACCTTTGCCGGGATTTTTAACGCGGGTACTCGGAAGATTCGGGGGAAAGCGACCCCGGACCTAGAGGAAACGCCCGGCGGCAACCAGGCGAATTCTCAGGAAATCATTACAACTCAAGCATAGCACACGCGGCGGACAGGCCGCAAGAAAAAAAGCGCCGGATAGGCGCGGGGAGGAGACAGCATGGCGAACGTAAAGGCGGCGAGGGACGACCTGCTGAGAGCGTTCACAGTTTTTGTAGACGCAGTAGTAGCAGAGGCCGAGGCTCCGGCAGCGAAGGCCAGCGAGGCGGACAAGCTGGCGGAGAAGTGGGGGGAGGCGGTTCCGCGCAAGACAGCATGCCAGATTATGGACCGAAGCTATAACTATCTGGCTGAACGGATTGGATCCGGAGACATAGCATGCGCCCCGGACGGGCGGGTACTTGTGCGCAGCATTGCGGACTACCTGTACAGGGGAGCGCCCAAGCCTAAACAGAAGGGACGGAGCCGGTGGTACATTGACCCAAGGAGGGCAGCGCAATGAGCATCACAAACGCATGGGGATTCGGTCTGTGGCTGCTGGGCGCAATGGCCGTAGGGTGCCTGGCGGCGGGCCCTGCCTGGTACAGGCTGGGCGGGCGGCAGGCCCGGAAGGAGGCCCGGAGGATGTGCGGGACGTGCAGGAAGTATGGAGGCGGACGTGAAGCGGGCCGTATGTGAGCGGTGCGGGCGTCTGTGGGGCGTGAGCGCCCGTGTGCAGGAGCACGGTTACCTGTGCGAGAATTGCGCCGGGCAGAGGAAGAAACGGCGCACCCCGGATGGGATACACCGGCCGACGGGGAGGCTGAGGGCGGTGTGGACAGAAGAAAGGCGAACGACATGAGCGAAAGGATCAGCCTTGCCGAGTGGACGGCAAAGGCTAGAAATGGGAAACCCAGGGTGATTTTTGCGGAGCTGTGCGGGCTGGACGGCGGCGCAATCCAGAGGATTGAGGACGGCGGGCCCGCTACGCCGAACGAGATCAGGGCTCTGGCCGGATATTTTGACCTGAGCGCGGAGGAACTGCTAAGCAGGGTGGAACTTCCGAAAGAGAGGCCGGAGGGGCGGCAAAAGCCGGATATCAGGCGGGCCATGGAGCTGCTCCAGCACGGTTCTTCCCTGGAAGAAGCCGCAGCCTGCGCGGGGTATAAGAATGCGAAGGGATTGAAGATGGCGCTGGGGCGAAGGCAGGGGCCGGTGAAGCTGGAGAAGCCCCCGGCGGGGATGCAGGAAGGGGAAGCCCAGCGGGAAAGAAGCCTAACGCCCGCCTACCTGGGAGAGGGACATGTGTATGTACCTATAAAGAGCGGCGTGAGTTACATTCAGTTGGAGGCGGACGCGATCCTCCCCTGGGATGAATTGAAGGAGCTGGCGGGTCTGGCCCCAAAAGAAAAAGCCGCGCAGGATGGCAGTCCTGACAGCGGCAAGGTCAAATAACCTACTGAGAGTATACCGAAAACGCGGGAATGCTGCAAGCATTTAATATGGGCCGCCTGCGCTTTTGCAAGGGTGGCCCGCAGAATACACAGCGCCGGCAGAGACGCATCATCCTGCGGATGGAGCTATGGACGCCGGCGGAACTGAAAGGAGAAGGGAATGCCGTTGGTGATTACGTTGAGCAGCGGGGAAGCGAGGGTAGTTCTGGGGAATGCGGCCCTGCTGGATATCATCGGGGAACGCCTGGGACCGGATATGAAGGAGGCTGTAGAGGCCGCGCTGATCCGGGAGAGGGAGGAGGGAAAAGAGGCGTCATGGGATGAGCTGGAGGACAAGGAGGACAGGCTGGCGCAGATCCTGCTCCTTGCGGAACGCGTTTACCAGGGGATCAAGGGGGACGCCATGAAGAAACGGGAGGCCCTGAGGGGGCTGGACAGGATCAGGGAGATCGCCAGGGAGGACTAGAAATGTACGGATATTGCCAGAATTGCGGGAACTGGGGCCCCCTCCACAAACACCACATCGTGGGCGGGCGGGGCAAGCGCCGGGAGTGCGAGACTGATTGCAGTACCCGCATGCTGTGCTGGGAGTGCCACGAGGGGACGAAGGGCGTCCATGGCCGGGATGGCCGGGCTCTGGCCCTGTCCCTCAAAGGGGAGCTCCAGAGCGAGTATTTCGCCCGGGGATACGGGGAAGAGGAGGTTCGCCGCCTTATGGGCGGGAAGCTCTATCTGGACGGAGAGGGGGAAATTATTGGCCTACCGTCCGGGGAGCGAGAGGACATAAAAGGGAGGACAGCATGATCCTGACAGAAAAACAGGTGCTGGAACTGGCCCGGAATATGGTGGGACAGGCCGGTACGCTGAATCAGATTGCCCCAAGGATGGGCGTAGACGTGGACGAGCTGCGGCTGGGATGGATCGAGGCCCACCGGGACGGCAGATGGGGAAGGGCGGTCAAGGAGGTCGCTAAGGAGCGCAGGCACAAAAAAGAGGCTTAGGACGGCAATTCCTAAGCCTCAAGCCCAATTTGGAGCTTAACTGACAACATCATACCATACGGGAGGGCAGCGCGCAAGCGCTTTACCGTCCTTGTATTGAGTATTAACGTTGTGACCGCTCCTACAAAAAGGAGACTGAGCATGCGGGATTTTTTCTGGGAGCCGGAGGACAATGGGACCATGCGGGACGCGGGGATCAGTCATTACCGGGTCAAGGAGATCATAAGCGGCCCCGTTACGGAGTTTGAAATCTACCCCTACTACAAGGATGCGGGGACAGAGAGGCGAGCCCGAAAAAGGAGGGGCGGGGCCACAAGGGAGGCAATGAGGAGGGTCAACCAGCGCAATGCGGAAAAAGACCTCACCCGCAAGATCAACGCCAATTTCACCCCCCGGGATCTGTACCTGACCCTCACCTACCGGGGCGTCCCGCCCGACCCGGAGGAGGCGGCAAAGGCCCTGAAAAACTATATCCGGCGGGTTAAGGCGTGGAGGAAGCGTAACGGGCTGAACTGCATGAAGTATATCCACGTTACCGAATATGCGGCTATGGATCCCTTCGGCAAACCCATGCGCATCCATCATCACATCATTATGTCAGCCATGGACCGGGATGCGGCGGAGGCGCTATGGACGTCGGGACGGACGCGGTGCGACTACATGCAGCCATCGGAGAAATACTTTGAGGCGTTGGGGACATACCTGTCCAAGGACCCGAAGGGGAGAAAGCGGTGGGGGTACAGCCAGGGCCTGAAAAAGCCGAAAGTTATCCCCCGCAAGAGCCGCATGACCAAGCGCAAGGCCGATATCCTTGCGCGGGACTACGAAGGGGCCAGGGCTATCTTGGCAAAACAACGGCCGGACTTGACTCTGCTGGAGATCGAGGCCCGGTTCAGCCCCTATGTGCCGGGGGCGTACATCACTGTGAAAATGCGAAAGGGTGAATCTTTTGAAAGTGTACATCGCAGGGAAAATGGCCGGGGACGCTGGCTACAAAGAGAAGTTCAGGGCGGCGGAGCATACGCTGCGGGCCAGGGGCCACACCCCCATGCACAGCGCGGAGCTGCCGGGGGGATTTGAGGATGAGGAATATCTGCATATATGCTGCGCCAT
>JAHZEH010000132.1 GCA_019421925.1 Clostridia bacterium | reverse complement strand
GGCTGGAGGACGCCAAGAAGTACATCCCCGGCAGCGTAGTGGACGTATACGGGTGGTAATATGGCACAGAGCGTAACCCCCAAGGATATCAAGGAGATCAAGAAGTACGTCAAGCAGTACCAGAACTTCCTTGGCGTGGATTTCTCCACGGACCAGACCCAGATTTCCCCCGCCCGGTCCCCCTACGCCCTCAACCTCATCCCGGACGTGGCAGGGTTTCCGGAAAAAAGACCGGGCTGGAAGTCCCTGCACAACTACGGCTCCGAGATATACGGCGTTCATTACTGCGTGCTCTCGGACGGCGCGGGGCGCATCCTTGTCCATGCCGGGACAAAACTGTACGTCCACGGCGAGACGCCGGAGGAGATATATACCGGCATGGCCGCGCACCGCTCGGTCTCCTTTCCCCATAAAGGGAAGCTGTATCTTCTGGACGGCACGAACTATCTGGCGGTGTCTGCGGATGCGGCGCTGGCCGTGGGGAATGTGACGGACAATGCTTTCATCCCAACCACCCGGATTGCGGGTAAGGGGGACGGCAGCGGCACGGCCTTTGAGGCGGTGAACCTCCTGTCAAAGTGGCGCAAGAACTCCCTCATAGGGGACGGAACCACCACGGAGTTCAAGCTGGACGGGGAGGGATTGGACGCTGACGCGGTGACGGCTGTTGTGGAGGGCGTGGAGAAGGTGGAGAACACAGACTTCACCGTGGACAGGGCAGAGGGAAAGATCACCTTCAATACGGCCCCGCCGGTGTACGCCGGCGGCAGCGGGATAGACAATGTCGTTGTCACCTACGCAAAGACGGTCCCCGGCCACGCCGACACGATCCGGAAATGCACGGTCGCAGGGTTCTACGGCTACAACAATGATAACCGCATCTTCCTGTCGGGAAACCCGGACAAGAAGAACTGCGACTGGCAATCTGGGCTGGACGACCCCACCTACTTCCCGGATACGGGGTATACCTGCATTGGGTCGGACAGCTCGGGCATTGTGGGGTATCTCAAACAATACGAATCCATGCTGATTGTCAAGGAGGACAACGAGCAGGATGCTGAGATATTCCTGCGGACAGCGGAGATGAACGAGAGCGGCACGGTGATCTTTCCGGTGAAACAGGGGGTCAAGGGCGTGGGCGCGGTCTCGGGCACGGCCTTTGCCACCCTGCGGGACGACCCGCTTTTCCTCACGCGGGAGGGCGTTTTCTCCATCGCTTCGGCTACCGTCACCCAGGAGCGGGCGGCCCAGCCCAGGAGCAGCACCATCAATGCGCGGCTGGTCAAGGAATCCGGCCTTGAGAATGCGGTTGCAACCGTGTGGAACGGCCTGTATCTGCTCTGCGTCAACTCCCACTGCTATGTGGCCGACTCCCGGCAGAAAACCTCCCAGGGCGAAACCTACGGCTACGAGTGGTACTACTGGTCAAACATCCCGGCCACCTGTTTTCTGGAGCTGGACGGGAAGCTGTACTTCGGCACGGCGGTGGGGAAGCTGTGCGTGTTCAAGACAGACACGGACCTCATGGAGAAGTTCAGCGACGATGGGGAACCCATTGAAGCGGTCTGGACAACCCTTCTTGACGATTTCGGCACCTTCGCCAAGAGGAAAACCATGATTAAAAAGGGCTGCGCGGTCATGATAAAGCCCTATACACGCTCCTCCGTGGAGGTGTGGGCGGCGACGGAAAAGGAATGGGAGTGGAAAATCCAGGAGGACACGATGGATATTTTCACCTTTGCAGATATCGACTTTGGCCGCATCACCTTCAACACCAGGGACGTGCCCCAGGTCATCCCCTTCAACAAGAAGATCAAGAAGTTCATCACCCTCCAGCTCATCTTCCGCAACGCCGCGCTCAATGAGGGGTTCGGTGTGTTCGGGGCAGAGGTGAGCTATGTGGTGGGGAACTACGTCAAGTAAGGAGGAGCAAAATGGCAGAATACGGCATGAACACCGAAACGGATAAGATTGGCGGGAGCGGAATTCGGAAATGGAATATAAAAACAGGCTCCTGGGGGGACTGGGATACATCCACCGTCAAGCCGGAATATTACAATACGGTTTATATGGAACCCGACTATGTGCCCGGCCAGGGAGCGGGCAACACCCTGACGGCTGAGAGCGCGTCGGCGGCGGCGAATACCCGGGCAAACCAGTACACGGTCAAGAAATACGATACGCTTTCAGGAATTGCAAAGGCAAACGGCACGACATGGAAGGAGCTGCAAGCCCTCAACCCCAACATTACAAACCCCAACCTGATCCGACCGGGACAGACCATCGTCCTCCCCGGCCAGAAAACCGCAGCGCCGCAAAATGCGCAGACCGCCCAGGAGGCCCAGATAAATAGTTTACTGGGGTATGACGCCATAGCCGGGCTGATGCAGGGGATCAGTTATCCAGTCTATAGCGCGCCTGATTTATCCTCCCAATATGCGGCGGCTGGCCAGCAGTATACGGCGGCCTTGGAGGCTGCATATCAGGCCCAGAAAGCGCAATTGGAGAAACAGGCCCAGGAGCTGGCCCGGCAGTATGAGGGGTTGAGGACGCAGTCCTATGTGAACGGAAGGCTCGGCTCCATCGGGAACAATGAGATGCTGGCGGCAAAGGGGCTGGCGGGGAACCTCTATCAGGGGACGCAGTCCGGCGTGTCGGAGACCTCCCGCGTGGCCCAGGATATTGCCATGCGCAGCAATATAAACCTTGCTTCCGCCCAGGAGCAGGCGGCAAAGGATGATATTGCAGCTCAGATTCTACAGGCGGGATATACCAAGGACGTTCAGGCGGCTCAGTACATGGCCGACCTCTCCCTACAGCTGGCCCAGGCGCAGGCGGAGCTTGCGGCCCAGCAGTACCAGGCCCAGGTTGGGGCGTTTAATGCGCAGATGAATATGCTTGGTTCTCTGGCCGGGCTGTATGGGGATCAGCAGAACCTGAACATGCAGCAGAGCGCCCACGACCTGGATATGCTGCTGGGGAATCTCCAGGCGCAGCAGCTTCAAAAATCAATCAGCGGTTCCGGCAGGGGGAGCGGAAGCAAAAAACTGAACAATGACGGCAGTGCGCTGGCTGAAAGCCTGCTCTACACGCTCGACCCTAAAATGCCAGCCTCAAAGCGGGGGGATGCAGTCAACAGCCTACGCGGGATACTGGGCAATTACAGCGGCCAGTACACCCAGGACGCCATTAATCAAGCCAACCACAAGCTGTATGATTACGCCTATGAACTGCAATACAATTATGCGAACGGGCTGAAATAGAGGGGAAAGAGATGGGTTTTGCCAGCGATTTTAAAAACTGGGAGAAATCTTCCGGGACACGCCACGGTTTTGTGGAAGATTTTAAGCGCCGGAACAGCGCCAGCTCTCTGTCGAACTATGAGAGATCGAAAGCAGAGGAGTATAAGAGCAAATTTAACCAGTATAATTACAACTGGAAATCCGAACTGGAATATGACGAATGGGACGAGGAGGACCAGCTGCGCAAGGCAAGGGGGGAACTGCCCAAGGCGGTTGAGAAAGCGTATAACTTCGATGATCCAGTAGACGTATACCTTTATCAGAGCGGGCTACCCCCAAAGAAAAACATCTCCTCCTATGCGAAACTCGCGGAGGATTACAATTTTGCACAGGAGCGGGAGGCCGAAAAGAGAAAAACAATCACAAAGGCCAGCGAAGCCATAGCGGCATTCGCGCCCGGCGGGCCGGCATGGAAGAACGATTCTGTGCAAAAGCAGAATGAAACACCGAATGCGCCTGCCGCCGCAAAGCAAAATGAAGCCCTGGTCGCGGATGCGGTGTCATCCGCGGCCCCAAAGAAGAAGGAATTTACGCCGCTCCCTTTGACGGTGGAACGGAATAAATTCCCAGGAATCCCCGGCGCGGAGGGATGGCAGGGGAATGTGAAAAAGCTGTCCCGCCTGAACGAGCTGCAAAAGGCCCAGGCGGCCAGCGGTCTGAGCATGGAGGAGCTCCTGGACCAGTCGGCGGCGCGGGCCAACGACCTCATGGGTTCGGAGAGCAAAATGACGCGCTACAATCTGGGGGATGAGGTCGAGCGCGAGCAGTTGGAACTGCTTCCCATGGTTTCTGCGGACTATTGGGAGCGCGTAAAGGCAGGGGAACAATACGAAAACAAGGCGGGGGGCGCTTTCGGGATTGGCAGAGATGTGAACCCCCTGACATTTGCCAAGGAAAATGAACAGGACCTCAGAATCGCCGCCGCAAACGGTTCCATGGGCGGCGATTTGCGTTATCTGTACATGACCCCGGAGGAAGAGGAAATCTATAATTTCTATATCGGCCGGGGGGAGAAGGAAAAGGCGGAGAGATACAAGGCCGCTCTGCAAAACGAACTCGCCGTGAGGATGGGCGCGGACGAAGCCAAAGTATACCAGGAACATCCGGCGTTCAGCGTAATTCAAGCGGGATTTGCGGGGGCAGAGAACGCCCTGCGGGATCTGTCATACGGGGCAAAAGCCCTGATTCTGGGGGACGATAAGCCTTTGGACAAGTCCGTATTACAGGAGTCCCATGAACAGACCCAGCCCCTTCTCTCAAAAGGGTATCAGCTACTCAACCAGGTCGCGTATTCGGCGGGGGATCAGGCCCCCGCTATTTTCGCATCCCTTCTCAATCCGGCCTTTGGTTCGGCGGTCTTTGGCTCCAAGGTCTTTTCAAACAGCTATGAGGAAGCGATCAGTGAGGGAAGGTCCCAATCAGAAGCGCTCCTGAAATCCGCAGTTACATCCGTCCTGGAGCTTGGCCTACAAAAAGTCATGGGCGGTATCTCCGCGCTGTCCGGCGCGGACAATATCGCCCAGAAGGTAATCAACGGGATAGACAAGACAAGCCTATCCGGGAAAGCGCTGGCGTTCCTGGGCAACATGACGGCGGAGGGTCTGGAGGAGTACACCCAGGACATTCTGGACCCCATTGTCAGAAACCTTGCATATGGCGAGGACAACGAATTTAAATTGTACACCCCGGAGGCGGCGGAATCCTTTCTGGTGGGCGCACTGACAGCCGGAATCCTTAACGGGGTGACAGGCTCGGATTCAACGGACTACGGGGAGGTTTCCAGCCAAACAGAACGGGAATTCCAAAGAGGAGCGGACAGGATCGGCGATCTCCCGCTGACAGCGGAGGAGCGGGCGGAGGCAATTCCGCAACCCCTTCCCTCTGCAATGCTGAACACAGATCAGGAGGCCGGGCAAACGCCCTCCCCGCTCCCCATGGTGCAGGCGGAACCTCTCCCCACAGAGGGGACGGAGGAGCAGCCTGTTCAGGTCGGGAAAGCCACCACCATCAAAGCGCCCTATCACGGGAAAGTGCCTGTTCAGACTCAGGCGGGCGGGCAGGTGGCGGTTCCAGCGGAGAGCGTTGTGAAAGCTAAAGGGATTTGGGAGCAGGCTCAAAACACAGAAACAAACCAGAAAACAGTAAAAGGTTTTTTGAGGCGTACTTTGGAGTCGTTATATGGAGATCGGTACAATGGCATAGATATAGTCGTAAATGGGACAACGTTTGACGGTCAGCCTTATAATGTTAAGCTGTTCAAGAGCGCGATAGACAAAATTGTCTCTGATAAAAATATGTCTCTGGAAAAACTGGCGGTCTTGGACAATCTTGAGAGCACGATACAGAGCGGAGAATATGTAGGGAGCGGTAAATACAATAAAGAAAATGCTAAAAAACAATACGTTACACGGTACGATTATTTTGAAACTCCAATTGTAATCGAACTCGAAAGGGGAAATCCCAAGGAATATATCGCATCTTTTGATGTAGAAGTATATCCGGATAAAAACCGATTCAGGACTTATAGGCTTAACGAAATCAGCCTGGTTCCTCTTAACAGTTCAGCTCCAGGAACTTTCTCTGGGTGGGATGCTGAAAATCAGAAC
>JAHZEH010000131.1 GCA_019421925.1 Clostridia bacterium | reverse complement strand
ATGCCTGCGCTATGGCCATCAAGAGGGGGAAACCCAACGGGGAGGTGGAGGAGGCAGTTGAGGCATATGAGGAGGCCAAAGCGGCCTACTACCGCTTCCTGAACGAGCAGGCCAAGGAGCATCTGCAATAAAAAAAGCCCCGCAAAGGAGCAAAAGTTGCTTGATAAATCCGGGAATGGCGGGTACAATAAAAGCAGGGAAACCTTCCGCGTGTGCGGTTGCCCTAGATGGTTACTTTAAGTAAGCCGCCAGCCGGACAAAGCAGGGCGGCTTACTTGTTTTTGGTGCTAATGATGCAAACGACAAGGGCCGAAAAGGCTACCATGAGCGTCAACGCCTCATACACGGTCACAAGCATCACCTCCCTTCCGGGAGGCAACCGCACTGCAAAGGTTTCCCCAGCGCCATTATAAAGCAAAACAGGACAGGTTTCAACGGAAAAGGACAGGCGATAAACCTGTCCTTTTAACGTTATATGAATCATAAAGGAGGTAATATCATGCAGGAATTTTTCACATGGACGATGCTGGCGACCTATGCGGGTGCGACGCTGGCAACAACGCTTATTACCCAGCTTATTAAGGGGATTGGGTTTATTGACCGCATTCCCACGCGGCTTACGGCCTACGCGGTGGCGCTGGTTGTGCTGGTGGTGGCGACTATCTTCGCCGGAGAGGTGACAGTGAGCTCCATTGCGCTGTGCGTGGTCAATGCCGTGGTCGTGGCGTTGGCAGCCAATGGCGGATATGATGCGGTGAGTGGGAAAAAGACGGAGTAAAAATAATAGTGGCCCCTGTTCGCTTGAAAAGTGACGAACAGACCGATATACTGAAACCAACAGAAACCACCGAGCCTCTATGTCCTGCATGGGGCACATGCGCAACATGGTGGTTCATTTGATGAAAGCGGCGGGGAGACCCGCCGCTTTTTTGTGCGCGTATAAGAATTCTGCTTTACAAAATCAGGGAAATACTGTAAAACAAATGACAAATATTCGTGACAATTAATTTACATAAAAAGGGATAATATGTAAATGAACGGGGGAGGAGTTGTGGCTTTTTAATCTCGTGGACAATCGTATATAATAATGCAAAAGCGGCGGGGAGACCCGCCGCTTTTTTACTGACACCAAGTATTTTAAAAGTTGCCGAAAAGTTGCCGGAGAGAGTGAGCCGAAGCAGTTTTAAACAGACACAGTACAAAAAAAGCCGCAAGATTAGGGGATTATATGGCGGTTTGGTGATAAGGTTGGGGCTGTAGGGCTTTTGCTTTGTCTCCAGGGGCCTGGGGAGCGACGGCCTGGCCGCGCTCAACCTCGCGCTGCCCGTCTATGGCCTGATCCACGGCGGCGGGCTCATGCTGGGCATCGGCGGGGCCGCGAAATACTCCGCCTTCCGCGGCCGCGGGCTCCCCGCGGAGGCCAACAGGGCGCTGTCCCATACGCTGCGGCTGGGCGGTGTTTTCGCCCTGGCCTGTCTGGCCGCCGGGCTGTTTTTCGCCGCCCCCATCGCCCGGGCCATGGGGGCGGCGGGGGGTACCTTTGAGATGTGCCGGACATATCTCCGGGTCATACTGCTGTTTGCCCCGGCGTTTTTGCTCAACAACATCATGCTGGCCTTTGCTCGAAACGAGGGGGCGCCCCATCTGGCCATGTGGGCCATGCTGGGGGGGAGCCTGTCCAATATGGCGCTGGACTATGTGTTTATCTTCCCGCTGGACATGGGAATCTTGGGGGCGGCCTTTGCTACAGGGCTGGCGCCCTGCATCAGCCTGTCCATCCTCTTCCCATTCCTCCTGGGAAAAAGGCGGTGCTTCCGGGCGAAGGACGCCGGGATATCGCCGCGCCTGAACGGGGGGATCTGCTCGGCGGGCTTCCCCTCCCTGGTAACGGAGGTCTCGTCCGGTATTGTCATGTTTGTGTTCAACGGCATTTTGCTGGGCCTCCACGGTACGGCCGGCGTAGCGGCCTACGGAATCGTGGCCAACCTTTCCCTGGTGGTGCTCTCCATGTACACGGGCATTGCCCAGGGCAACCAGCCCCTGGTGAGCCAGTACTATGGGCGGAAGGAGGAGGGGAACATCCACAGGGCGCTCCGCTATGCCTTTGGGACTGTGGCCGTGCTGTCAGCGGCGGCCTACGCCGGTATCTTTCTGGGTGCAGAGGCTATTGCTTCTCTGTTCAACAGTGGAAGGGACCCCGGTTTGCAGGCTCTTGCTGTTCCAGGGCTGAGGATTTATTTCATGGGCTGCCTGTTTGCGGGGGTAAATATCGTGTTGGCCTCCTGCCTTGCCGCGACCGGCCGGGCCAAGCGGGCTGGGCTTATCTCTCTGGCGAGGGGATTTTTTGTCATCCTGCCGCTGGCTCTCATTCTGCCAGGGGCATGGGGGGCAACGGGATTGTGGTCTGCCTTTCTGTGACAGAGCTGCTGGTCTGCCTCCTGGGTACCGGCGGAGCGGGGGAGTGCAGAGTGGGGAGATGCAAAAACTCTGTTAATGAATTATTTTTCACAAGATATTGCATAAAAATAGTCAAAATTGACAAAACCATGGGGGTGATATACGATATTATGCAATAAAAGAGATTTCAAATGTCATTTTTATGTCCTGGAAAATGTGACTGCGGTATCTCAGAAAAGGAGGAAGAAACATGGAGAATTATTTTGACCTCAGGGGTAAGGTGGCGGTAGTCACGGGCGCATCCTCCGGCTTAGGGGCAGACGCGGCGCGGGCCTATGCCGACTGTGGTGCGGATGTGGCTCTCTTCGCCCGCCGTAAGGAGAAGCTGGAGGCCGTGGCTGGCGAACTGCGCCAAAAGGGTGTGCGCGCCCTGGCTATCCAGTGCGATGTGACGAGCGAGGAGAGCGTCAAGGCGGCTGTTGAGGAGGTAATCCGGGAATTTGGCAGGATTGACATCCTGCTCAACAATGCGGGCGTGGCTGTGCGGGGCAGGGTGGACAATATGACGGTGGAGGAGTGGGATAAGAGCTTTGACACCAACGTCAAGGGCATGTTCCTGGTCAGCAAATATGTGGTGCCCCATATGCAGGCCCAGAGATATGGGAAGATCGTCAACCTGGCTTCGGTTAACGCCGTTCTGGCATCGAAGGACCCCAACCTGTCCCGTCACTCCTACAACGCCTCCAAGGCTGCGGTACGCGGTCTGACCATGGGTATGGCGGCTACCTATATGCAGAACGGTATCACGGTCAACTCCGTGGGACCCGGCCTTTTTGAAACGGAGATGACAGCCAACACCCTCTTTGCCAACGAGCGGTTCCTGCAGGGCTACTCCATGGCCAACCCGGCATCACGTCCGGCCCGCAAAGGGGAGCTCAACGGCACCATTCTGTATTTCTCCAGCGATGCCTCCAGCTATGTGACCTCTCAGCATATCATTGTCGACGGCGGCCTGTCGGTGGTGTAACCGCTCGGGAGGACGCGCTCAAAAGGCCCGGATTGTTCCGGGCCTTTTTTGCAGAAGGAGAGAGATGGAAAATTGACCGGCCGGCAATCCTTGTGATATGATAAACAGATACAAATCATGGGTTAAGCAGTTCTTATGATATACCGGGCAATGCTTCAATTGTCACAGACAAGGGAATAGAACCACGGAAACGGGGGGAGTGACATGACCTTCCAACGGGATAACATCATCCGCCAGCTCAAGGGGCAGATTGAGGCCAACGGGCATATTGTGGGGGTGGCGGCCGGCAGCGGCATGACCACCAAGATGTCCGTCATGGGGGGAGCGGATTTTGTGCTCGCTCTGAGCGCGGGCCGGTTCCGCCAGATGGGGCGCAGCTCGCTGGCCAGTTTTCTATGCTATGCCAACAGCAATGACATTGTCATGGATTTCGCCTCCCGGGAGCTGCTTCCCCTCATCCAGAACGTGCCGGTCCTCTTTGGAATCAACGCGGGGGACCCCTCTCTGCATTTCTATGAATATCTCGGAGAGATCAAGCGGTGCGGCTTTGCGGGCATCAACAACTTCCCCACCGTGGGCCTGATCGACGGACAGTTCCGACAGGCCCTGGAGGAGGATGGGTGTACCTATGACCGGGAGGTGGAAGCTATCCGTCTGGCGCACTTCCTCGACCTCTTCACTGTGGCCTATGTCTTTGACGAAGAGCAGGCGGCCAAGATGATCGAGGCGGGGGCGGACGTGATCTGCGCTCACCTGGGGCTAACCACCGGCGGCATGCTGGGAGCGAAGCGGGCTTTGTCCCTGGAGAAGGCCCGGCAAAGGGCGGAGCGGGTGTTTGCCGTGTGCGACGCCATGCGGCCCGGACTCATCAAGATGATCTACGGGGGGCCCATCAAGACCCCCGCCGACGCCCAATATTTCTACAAAAATACCTCCTGTCAGGGCTTTGTGGGGGGGTCCTCCTTTGAGCGCATCCCCTCGGAACGCGCCATTCTCAACACAGTCATGGCCTTTAAGACGCCGGAAAAATTCGCCGAAGAGGACTCTCTGGCCCGGGTGCTCCGTGGGGAGGCCTACGAGGCGGACTATATCGAGTTCACTAAGACGTATGTAAGCAACAACTATATGAAGCCCGTGCTCCTCGGCGAGCTTGCCGCCCTGGCCCATGTCTCGCCCTCCCATCTGTCCACCCGCTTCAAACGCAAGACCGGACGGAGCTTCACCCAGTATCTGGTGGATTTCCGCATGGAAAAGGCCTGCGAGCTGATGCGCGCCGGGACCATGCCCCTGTGCGAGGTGGCGGAGAGCGTGGGCTATCCAGACTACGCCCAGTTTTCCAAGATGTTTAAAAAACACATGGGCTATTCTCCGACAAAATACGTCCAAATGCAGACAGAAGAGCTGTGAGAGCACATATATGCACAACATGATAACACAAATCATACACGGGATAATAAAATTGCACCAATAAAACGAGAGATAATCACATATACATCTTGGCATAAGAGCACTAGAATGATAGTGGAAAGCATTCTGGCGCTCTTTTTTGTGGAACCGGGCCTGTACGGTTCCGCGTCATCCATCAATTTCTTTTTTCTTCCCGTCTCTCACAACTCAATATTAAGGAGGATCACGTATGAAGACACTTTGCATAGCGGGAACCTTTGACACCAAAGGCACCGAGTACCTCTACGTCAAGGACCTCGCACAGAGCATCGGTCTCAAGACCTTCACCATCCATACTGGCGTCTTTGAGCCCACCTTCGCCCCTGACGTCTCCAACGAGGCGGTTGCGGCGGCCGCTGGCGTGAGCATCCAGGAGATCGTTGACAAGCGCGACCGTGCCTGGGCCACGGAGATCCTCTCCAAGGGTATGGAAAAGCTGGTTCCGGAGCTCTTTGCCCAGGGCAAATTTGATGGTATTCTCTCCTTCGGCGGTTCGGGCGGCACCTCTCTGGTCACGCCCGCCATGCGGGCCCTGCCCATCGGCGTGCCCAAGGTAATGGTCTCGACGATGGCCTCGGGCAACACTGCCCAGTATGTCGGCACCAGCGATCTCATTATGATGCCCTCGGTGGTGGACGTGGCCGGGCTCAACTCCATCTCCACCAAAATATTCACAAACGCCGTGTTTGCCATTGCCGGCATGCTCACGTTTGAAAACAAGCAGGTGGTTGAACACAAGCCTCTCGTGGCCGCCACCATGTTCGGCGTGACCACCCCCTGCGTCACCGCCGCCAGGGAGTACCTGGAGGAGCGGGGCTATGAGGTTCTGGTGTTCCACGCCACGGGCACGGGCGGACAGTCCATGGAGGCTCTGGTCAACGCCGGGTATATCAAGGGCGTGCTCGACCTGACGACCACCGAGTGGTGCGACGAGCTGGTGGGCGGCGTGCTCAACGCCGGTCCCAACCGCCTGGATGCCGCGGGCAGGATGGGGGTTCCCCAGGTGGTATCCACCGGCGCCCTGGATATGGTCAACTTCGGACCGCGCA
>JAHZEH010000130.1:3620-5968 GCA_019421925.1 Clostridia bacterium | reverse complement strand
TGGAGGACGATTTCACCGGACTGCCCGGCGTGGACCAGGTCTGCGCAATGGGACTGGCGGGTGGCAATGGGTACGAGGACATCTGCCTGGTGCTGGAGGCCAGGGGCCTGCTCGGCGACCCCGAGGGGTTAACTGGCCTGGCGGAGGCTATTTCCCGGAAAAACGGCTTGCTCCCCGTCTATAAAAAAGTGCGCAGAGTTTATCTCTCCCTCTGTCCGCTCCCCCTGGCAAACGGCATCAAGGTGCAGCGCCAGAAGCTCAAAAAGGCTCTGGAGGCGGGCTGGTGGCCCTATGCTGAACTGGATCTGCTCACCAAGGGCTGCTCGGCCCGGGTGGGGGGGACGCCGGTCTGGAGGGAGGCTCCGTCCATGGAGGAGCGGGGAGAGGAGCTCCCTGTGGATGCGGGGATGGCGCCGGCGGAGGGGCCCCAACGGAAGGCGCGGACGCCCAGGGAGCAGCCTCAGATGGAGTACTCGCCGGAGTTTGCCCTGCTCCTGGCCCGTGTCAAGGAGATTTTTGGGGCGGAGCTGAGTCTAAGCGTGGAGGAGATCGGAGACAGAGCGCTCTTTATCGATGATTTAGGCGGCGACAGCCTGTCCAGCCTGGGGGTTTTTACCAAACTGGAGGAGAACTTCGGCATTGCTGTCAGCGATCAGGAATATATGGGCTGCGCCACGGCTTTAGAAGTGGCGCAGCTGGTGGAGCGCAAACTTGCCGAGAAGGAGCAGACAGATGCGCCGGTTAATAAGCCGGAACAAGGGGAGGCCGTCCTGGAGGAGGAGGCGCCTCCCCACGAAACCGAACCGGAGGGGAAGCTCATTTCCTTCCAGGAGTTTCAGGAGCCTCTGGCTGGAAATCTCCGGCACTTTCTGGAGCGCGCCGGAGCACTGGGGTTTGAGGTGCTGGGAGGACAGAGCGCCGCCCCCTGCATCGTTTGCGCTTCGCCTGAGGAGGCGGTGCGCTGGAGCATGGCTCTGGCCAAGGCGGGCTATGGCGCCGGATGCAGCCAGCAGGGGGGGAAGCCCTGCCTGGAGTTCAAAATTTCAGCTGGGCACACCCGCTCCCAGCTGGACGGCGTGCTGGAGACGCTCGAAAATATTCGGGATGGCCAGGCTTAACAGATTCTTCATAAAAGGAAAAACGCCCTGTTTTGGGGCGTTTTTTGATGTATGGAACATTTGGCAGGGGCGGTTTTTTGCGCATAAGCGTGACAGAAGGGCAGCTTTGCGGTACAATTGTAAAGAGTATCCGGGTTTTACAGCCCTCAGCGGGCAGGGGGAACACGGCTTTCACGGTTCGCCCCTGACAGGACGCTTTGCTTCGGCCCACTTGAAACAGGCATGCAATGCCTTTCGGTCTGCACTCGCCTGTTTTCGCGGCAAACCGTGGGAACTTGCGAATCCCAGTGGTTGATTGCGGCGGCTGCCGGGCACGCGGCGCGGAAAGAGGTCCCAACAGTTCCCTGCCGTCTGAGAGCATAGAAACTTGAACCACCCGGTGAACGACAAACGGAGGTAAATGCATGAGAATGAAGCGGTGGATCGCTTTTTTGTGTGCGGCGGCGATGATCTTTCTGGCGGCCTGTTCTCCAGCGGCGACGGAGCCCACGCCATCCGCGCAAATTCCTGAGGACGCTGTTGTGGGGGAGGGAGCCCTTCCCCAAACGGTTGACCTGGGCAGCGAGGCGGACGAGCCCCTGCCCACCGAGGAGCCTGAGGAGGCCCCTGTAAACCCTGCCCAGACCCAGGTGGGGATCGTGATGATGGACGATGGCAGCCTTCTGCGCCGCTGCGCGCTCCATGGTTTCCTGCGCACGGCGGAGAACCTGGGATATCCGGCCAAACTCTATACGGCCGACTCTACGGCCGCCGCCGCCGCACGGATCACCGAGGCGGTCAACGACGGTTGCAAGGGCCTGCTCATCTGGGCGGAGGACAGCAACATGGAGGGGGCCGTACGCCAGGCGGTGAGCGCGGGGATTACTGTGGTCACCCCCTATTATGAGACGGACTCCATTGAGGGTGTGGGCTCCAACCTGGCCCCCGAACCGGCAGATTTTTGCGCCGAGGCGGCCCGTATCATGTGCGAACAGGCCCAGAGCCGCGGCGTTGAGACGGGCGTAATCGCCCTCGTGCGGGAGGCGGGTGCCCACCAGGACATCGTGGACGCTTTTACCGCGGCGGTCGCGGCGAACTATCCCCAGTATACGGTCTCCGACATTGCACTGTCCTCCACGGAGGAGGAGAGCACGGAGGCAGCCCGGGCCTTTGTCAAGGAGCATGCCGATATTGCGGGCATTTGGGGGCTCTCCCCAACCTCCGCGACGGCCTGGTATAATGGCGAAATCG
>JAHZEH010000130.1:0-3610 GCA_019421925.1 Clostridia bacterium | reverse complement strand
GTCCCCGTCATCATGGGCCTGGACTATACCAAAGAGAATCTCAACCTTGTGACGAGCGGGAAAATATACGCCCTCATCGCCCGGCCTTTCTACAATTCGACGGCTCAGTCCATGATGATGCTCGACTCCATTCTGCACGGCAATGAGGTGCAGGAGCACATCCGCCTGAACGCGCCGGTCATTCGAAACAAGGACAGCAGCAAGTATTCCAGCATTGTCTCCGAGGTGGAGAGTTGGTTCGGGATGTGAGGCGGCCCGCATGAAAATGTTGGATGGAAAGCCAGTCAAATCCTTTGACTGGTTCACCGTGCTTATCATCGTTCTGCTCGCTCTCATGGGCATACTGGCCATGACCAATGCCCTGGCCAGTCCTGTTGTGGGCGAGGAGCTGAGCTGGTCGGAGAAACTGGCAAGTATCAACTGGTATTACCCCACGCTCCAGCTGATCTGGCTGGGGCTGGGCCTTGTGGTCCTCTTCGTTGTGGCGTCTATTGATTACCATGGCCTGGGGGATATCTCGAAAATTGCATATGTGGTCATTCTCGTGCTTCTGGGCATTCTGTGCGTCATGAAGCTGTTCGGCATCTCCGGCAGGGCCGGCATGACGGGCTGGTTTGAGCTGGGCAACCGCGCTTTGCAGCCCAGCGAGTTCGGCAAGCTGGTGCTCATCGTCATCCTGGCCAAATTCGGCGGGAAGGCTATGGAGGAGAACGGGCGGGTGCAGGGCATCCGAAACATCATGACCATGTGCATATACACCGGCATCCCGGTGATACTCGTCATGCTGCAGCCGGATTTCGGCACGGCCTTTGTCTACCTGTGCATACTGGTGGGCATGCTTTTTGCCGCCAGGGTGAGCTGGAAAGCAATTCTTACGGCTGTCGTAACCGCGGCGGTCGGCCTGCCTCTGGGTTATCAGTACATCCTCAACGACGAGGGGAAGCAGCGTATTCTGACCTATCTCAACCCCGAGGCGGCGGATGCCCTCAACGAGGGCTACCATACGGCCCAGTCACAGATGGTCATTGGCTCGGGCGGCATGACGGGCAAGGGCTTTTTCCAGGAGGGCACCCTTACCCAGCTGGGCTACCTGCCCGACGATCACACGGACTATATCTTCTCCTCCGCGGTGGAGGCGATGGGGTTTATCGGCGGAGCGATTATCATCGCGCTGTATTTCATTCTTCTGCTGCGAACCCTTTACATCGCGGCCAGGGCCAAGGACCATTTCGGTTCACTGATCTGTATCGGTGTGCTCTCCATGATGCTGGCCCATATCTTTGAGAATATCGGCATGGTCATGGGCATTATGCCTGTCACCGGCATCCCGCTGCCTTTCATCAGCTATGGGGGCTCCAACATGATTGCCTGTATGCTGGCCTATGGGCTTGTCATAGGGGTATGGCTGCGAAGACCGACAAAACGAACGGGCTGACGCGGGCTAAATTTGGGGGGGCAATGCATATACATTGGGTAGAAACGCAAAGGAGGCCTGATGTATGGCGGATCTGCCCAAGCTGGAGACTTCCGGCTTTACTGCGAAAGAAAACAACAATACCCGCGCCTGGTCCAGGCGCCAGCCCGTCCGGAGAAGCGCAAAATCATCCGGGGGCAGGCAGCGGAAGAAGGCCAAGGTTCCGGCGCTTTTCAGCCTGGGCCTGGGCCTGATGGCCTGCGCTCTGGTCTGTTCCATTCTGCTCGTGCAGGAGCCCTTTGTGGAGACCATGGCGGGCAATGTGGAGTCGGCCATGAATTATGAGTTGCGGGCGGGGGATATTTTAGGTAAGCTAAAGTTTGTATGGAACGATATCGTATCCGTCTTCAGCAAGGACAGCCAGACGCTGCGCCGCCCTGTTGAGGGGAAGATGAGCGCCGGATTTTCCGAGGAGACGGGCTGCGTGGAGTTCACCGGGGAACCGGACTGCGACGTATACGCCTCGTCGGACGGGGTCGTCAGCGAGATCGGGACGGGGGAGACGGGGAACTATGTGGTTCTGAGGCATGCCCACGGCAGCGTCAGCACCTATTACAATCTCTCCCCGGTCTGCGTGGAAAAGGATCAGCCACTCTCCGCAGGGGACGCCCTGGGCCGCGCACCCTCGGGAAAAATCGGCTTCCGCTATGAGATGGACGGCCAGCCGGTCAACCCGGAGGACCTGCTCCAACTGCGGTGATCGGGGCTCTTTTGTGTGCCGCGGGGGCGCTGGCCCTCCATGAGGGGGGGCATCTTTTAGCTGCGCGGTGTATGGGCCAGGAGATTGAATCCCTGCGTATCCGCCCATACGGCGCCGCCATCCGCCTGGCCCACCCGCCGGATTCCCCCATGACGGAGTGTATGATTGCCTTTGCCGGACCGGCTGCCTCTCTGCTGGGGGCGGCGGTTGCCGTGGGGCTGCTGCGCGTCCTGCCCGGCCTTCTTTTTCTGGAGGACTTTGCTCAGTTCTCCCTGATGCTGGCGCTGGGCAACCTGCTGCCCGCACTTCCCCTGGACGGGGGACGAATGCTGCGGGCGGCGCTGCTCATGATTTGCAGCGCGGAACGGGCGGGGAGGATATGCTTTGTCATGGGGATGCTCCTCTGCGGGGCGCTGGCTTTTTGGGGCCTGCGGGGCCTCTCGGAGGGGGTGCTCAACCCGACCCCCCTCTCCCTGGCCGTACTGCTCCTTGTGGGGGCGGTCAATGAACGGAGGCGGGGAGTCTATGCCAGCGTATCGGCTTCCCTGTCCCGAAGCGAGAGTTTTGCCCGGTCCGGGCGGATGCGCCTGCACACGGTGGCGCTGCCCCGGGAGTGCACCGCCAGAAGCGCCCTGCGTTCGCTGCGGGGGGCTGCGCTCATCGCGGTGATGGACGGGGACATGCGCCTGCTGGGGACCCTGGCGGAGGGGGATCTTGTGCGGGGAATGGTGCGAAAAGGACCGGAAGTGAAACTGGGAGATTTATTATCTAAATAGATGGGAGAAAAAGACGTGAACATCAGCGAAACAGTGGAACGGCTGCTGAGGGATGTGGAGAAACCCGCACGCTACTGCGGCGGCGAGCGGAATGCCGTACAGAAGGACCCGGAGGGCGTGCAGGCCCGTTTCTGCATGGCCTTTCCCGATACCTATGAGGTGGGCATGTCCCATCTGGGTTCCAGGATCATTTATGCCCTGGCCAACGAGCGGGAGGATACCTACTGCGAGCGGGCGTTTGCGCCCTGGGTGGATATGGAGGGCGAACTGCGCGCCGCCGGTATCCCTCTCTTCAGCATAGAGACGAGGACGCCTCTGGGCGAGTTCGATATCATCGGTTTCACTCTCCAATACGAGATGAGTTATACCAACCTGCTCAACATGCTCGACCTCTCGGGCATCCCCCTGCGCGCTGCGGACAGGGGGGAGGAGCATCCCTTCATCGTCTGCGGCGGCCCCTGCGCCGTCAATCCAGAGCCCCTCGCCCCCTTTGTGGACTGCTTTTTGCTGGGGGACGGCGAGGAGACCATATTGGAGATGCTGGACGCCCTGATCGCCTGGAAGAAATCCGGGCAGCCCAAGGAGGCGCTGCTGCGCCGCTTTGCGGGGATGGACGGCTTTTATGTGCCCAGATACTATCATCCGGTCTACGGGGCGGAC